>NZ_JQLX01000010.1 GCF_000744435.1 Hippea jasoniae | reverse complement strand
AGATTCTCTACAATTTTACTATTTTCCGCAAATAGATAAGCGAAAAATAAGTTCAACCAATGCATTGGAACGCATAAATGAAGAAATACGCAGACGTTCAAGGGTAGTGTCTATATTTCCATCTAAGGAATCGTATTTGAGGCTTATTGTGTCATATTTGATGGAATACACAGAAGATTGGTTGGCCGAGAGAAGTTACATACATCCACAGAAATTACAGGAAGTTATGGATAAATTCCAAGACCGGTTTAAGGTAGCATAGGGAATGTTTATAAATGCTTACCGAGAAGAAAATTGCGAAAGAAAATTGACAGGATCAATCATTATAATAGAAATTTTTATTTCTGCTTTTATTAATCTATCATTTAGGGAGGCAATGACCACATTATTTCTATCTTCTATTCCAATATTTGTCTTTATATACGAATATTATGTTGAATTAAATAAACAAATTGAGGATCATAAAATTGTAAGTAATAAGATACTTGATGTTTTTAATAGCTTACACAAATATACTGATTCACAATTAGCAGTTATGATTAGACAGTTTCAAGACTATATTTATGAAAGAAATAGATTAAATTCATTATTGGTCTCTGAAATTTTATACAAAATATTAAGAGAAAAGTATGAAGAAACAATAAAAAATGCAAATAAATTATTAACTACCAATTTTCAAGGAAATAAAAATGGCAACAATTAATAATCTTCTTAAAGTGTTATCAGAACAATTATTTATTAGCTATAATTCATCAGAAAGAGAAAAGATTGAAACATCTGTTAAAACAATTAAGAAAAGATTAAAATCTTACTTTGGAAATGAAATTAAAGAAATAGAGTTGTTTGGCTCATATACGAGAGGAACTATTTTACCAAGAAGGTTTGATGAAGGTTCTGATATTGATATTATGATAATCTTCAGCACTGGAGAGGAAGAATATTTACCAGAAACATATAGAAACAAGCTGAAGAGATTTGCAGAATATTATTATTCAAATTCTGAAATATATAAGGATTTTCCTACAGTTGTTTTAGAACTTAATCATATAAAATTTGACTTAGTTCCTGCAATAGAAAAAGATTATATATTTTTTTCTTCTTTATATATCCCAAACTCACAAAATGAATGGATAGAAACAAATCCTAAAGATTTAAATAATAAACTAACAGAAGTAAATAAAAATAATAATTTTATAGTTAAACCATTAGTTAGATTATTTAAATTTTGGAATGTTAATAATGGGAAAGTTTACTCATCTTTTGAACTTGAAACAAATATAATTGAAATAGCAGAAAGTTGGATTTTTTCAAAAAATTATGAAGATGGATTCTTTTCTATAATTGATAAATTGCCAATGTGGCATTTACCAGATTATAAAAAATCGAAAGTTGAGTCATTAAAAAATAATGCAAAATGGGTTAAATATTATTTAGAAAGAGATAATTTAGAAAAAGCAAAGCAATGGTTAAAGAAAATTATTCCATTTGAAGATTGAGTTAAAGAGGTAAACCAATGCCACTTAACGAAGCAGAAACTAAAGCAAAATTGATAGAACCAAAACTTAAAGAAGTAGGCTGGACAGAAGAAGATATAGAAAGAGAATATATTATAAAACAGGATAGATTTTATGTGCGAGGTGAAGAATATGAAAAAATAAAACCCAAAAAGAGATTTGCTGATTATGTGTTAAAAGTTAACAATATAATAGTTTCAGTTATTGAAGCAAAGGCTGAAGATAAATTAGCTGAAGAAGGATTAGCTCAAGCAAAAGAATATGCAGAATTACTTGATGTTCCAATTGCATTTTCTACTAATGGAAAAGAAATTTTAATGTATGACAGAAGACTCCCTAAAACTCAAAATATTGAAAGTTTTTTATCAAAAGATGAATTATTTCAAATATATAAAGAATGGAAAAATTTAATAGATAAAAATTTATCACCTCTTGAATATCCATTTTATATAGCACCAGATAAAAAAATTAGAAATTATCAAGAAGTTGCTATTAGAAGAGTAATTGAAGCTATTTTAAAAAATCAAAAAAGAATTTTGCTTACAATGGCAACAGGAACAGGTAAAACTTTTACTTCATTTCAAATCGTATGGAAATTAATAAAAAGTCATTACTTTTCAAGAATTTTATTTTTAACTGATAGAATTTTTTTAAGAGATCAGGCACATGATTTTTATGAACCTTTTAAAGATGCAAGATATAAAATAAAATCAGGTAATTTTAATAAAAACAGAAAAATCTATTTTTCTACATATCAATCATTATACGCTGATGATTTTTATAAGAATATTCCTAATGACTTTTTTGATTTAATAATAATAGATGAGTGTCACCGTTCAAGATATGGAGAGTGGGGAGAGATATTAGAATATTTTAACACTGCCTATCATCTTGGAATGACTGCTACTCCAAAAAGAGAGGATAACATTGATGTTTATGAATATTTTGGAGAACCAGTATTTGTATATTCAATGGCTCAAGCGATAGAAGATGGATATTTGGTTCCATATAAGATATATAAAATTACAACAAATATTGATAAAACAGGCGTAAAAATAGATGATGCTGAAGAAATAATTTATGATGATGAGATCAATCCTGATGAGGATATAAAAGATTTTTATTTCCCATCAGAATTTGAAAGAGAAATAACATTGCCTGATAGAACTGAAATAATGTGTAAAAAATTTTTAGAAATATTAAAGAAAACAAAAGATGAATTTGCCAAAACAATAATATTTTGTGTTGACACAATTCATGCTGAAGCTGTTAGAGATACTTTAAATAAGATGAAAAATAAAGAGAATTTTGCTACAAAAATCGTTTATGAAGATAAAGACGATTTAACTGTTTTTAGAGATAGTGAAAGAATTTATCCTCTTGTGGCTACAACTGTAGATTTATTGTCAACAGGGGTTGATATACCTCATCTTAAAAATATTGTTTTTATGAGACCAATTTCTTCAAGAGTTTTGTTTAAACAAATTATCGGAAGAGGTTCAAGAATAGCACCAGAAAAAGGCTTTTTCAGAATAATTGATTTTACAAATGCTACAAGATTAATTGATGAATGGGATGTTCCAAAAAAAATTAAACATAAAGAAATTATCCCAGAAGAACCATTTGATAAAATTATTGAGGGAAAAGTAGCAGATTATTATAATGGAGAACCTCTTGAAAATGTAAAAATTATAGCAAGAGTTGGAAGATGGGATAAATTTACAATTACTGATAAAAATGGATTTTTTCAATTATCATCTCTTCCGTCAAATGAATTTATAAAATTGATAATTTCAAAAGATGGTTATTATACAATCAATAAAAATATTTCTCCAAATTCAACAGGTTTAAAATTTGAACTTAAAAGTATTAAAAAGAAAGCCAAAAAAATCATTTTAAAAGGAATTAATGTTATAATTGAAGAAGAAATCCAAATAGAAATTGATGGAAACTACATTTCTTTTGCAGAATATAAGAAATATGTTGAAAGTAATTTGAAAAAAGAAGTTCATACACTTAATGAACTAAAAGAAATATGGATAGATGACAAAAGAAGGAAGGAATTTTTAGAACATCTTAAAGATAAAAATATTGATATAGACTTTTTAAAAGAATTAGATAATTTAGGTCATGTAGATAGTTTTGATATAATAGCAAGAATTATTTTTAATGCTCCTTTGATTACCAAAGATGAAAGAATCAAATACTTCGTTAACAAACATCTGAGCAAGATTGATAAATATGGAGAGGAGATCAGATATATCGTTTTACGATTGTTGGAAAAGTATAAGCTTGGTGGAATTGATGATATTTCTCCAAAAGCTTTAAAGACACCTGATATGGAAAAAATATCAGCTTTAAACAAATTGCGTTCTAAGTTTGATTTAAAAACTATACCTGTTTTCTTCAATAAGCTTAAGGAGATGTTATTTGAGTTAGAACAAGCAGGATAATAACAAAATGGATGAAATCGACAAGAATGTTTTAACTTTTATTTAGAAAGAGAAAAAGAAATCAAAATTAGGATAGCATGTATAAAAAGATTCTCAATTTATCCACTGACATCGTTAATTTTACATCACCATTTTAACTACCAATTCAAGATAGTATAAGTAAATATGTTTACAAATGTCTAACTAAAAAGAAAACCGTAAAAGAACAGGGCATTACCTAAAATATTATCTAACTGTAAAAATTCAATCGCAAACTTCTAAAAGACTTTTTAGATCCTCAGTAAATTTATCTACATACTCCTCTTTTGAAGCCCACGAGGTTACAAGTCTAACCACACACTTATCATCAAATTCATCTATAATATAAAAACCGTAATACTCATTCAGTTTTTTAGCAAATTTTAAAGGAAATATGGGAAACAAAAGGTTCGTCTGGGGCTGTATATAAAATTCAAAGCCCAGATTAGAGATTGCATCTGCCATCTTTTTGGCCATTTTATTTGCCCTCTCTGCAAGCTTAAAATAAAGATTATCTTCAAACAAGCCAAGAAATTGAACCGCAAGTAACCTGCCCTTTGCAAGCAAACCCCCGCGCTGCTTTATAGAGTATCTAAAATCAACAGCAAGCTTATCATTGTTTATTACTATAGCCTCACCTATCAATCCACCGTTTTTTGTAGCGCCTATATAAAAAGCATCGCAATATTTTGAAACAAAACCAAAATCTCTATAGCCAAGATATGCTGCGGCATTGCCAATCCTTGCTCCATCAACATAGAACAACAGATTATTCTCTTTACAAAACTCGCCAAGTTGCATCATTTCATCTTCAGAATAAACAGTTCCAAACTCTGTGGCGTTTGAAACATACACCATAGCAGGTTTCACTCTATGCTCATCCTTAAAGTATTTCAAAACCCTTTTTATATCATCGGGAAAAATTTTTCCTTCTCTATTTTTAACCGTAATGAGTTTGTGACCACTTGCCTCAATTGCACCAGCTTCATGCGTTGCAATATGCGCCGTATCAGCACATACCACCGCCTCATAAGGTCTTAAAAAATGCGCAATACTGACAAGGTTTGCAAATGTTCCACCACAGACAAAGAATACCTCTCCTTCAGCATTGCATAGCCTCTTTATTAAATCTTTTGCTTTTTTGGAATACTCATCATACCCGTATCCTTCCTGCTGGGTAAGATTGGTTGCTTCAAGAAGCTGCAAAATAGAAGGATGCGCCCCCTCTAAATAATCACTTTTAAAATTATAAATCACCTATTGCCTCCTGCAGGGATAAAAAATATCAAGTTTCGGATTGTAAATGCTTGTTTTGATGTCAAACAACCCAAGAATTGTATAAAACACATTATCGTGTGAATATTTATTATGGGATAGTTTTTTTGCGCAGTTTACATCAATGCCAAAATCGTTGGAAAACCACACAAAACAGGCTGGGTGTTTTTGAGCCTCTGGAGCCATAAAATAAGGCAAACCATGCAGATAAATGCCATTTTCACCAAGGCTTTCTCCATGATCAGATACATAAAACATAGCAGTTGAATATTTCTTGTCATTTTTCTTTAGAAATTCAACTACATCGTATAAAAATTTGTCTGTGTAAAGAATAGTGTTGTCATAGGCATTAACAACCTCTTGACGAGAACAGTTTTGCAACTGATTTGTTTTACATATCGGTTTAAATTTTTCAAATGAGGCTGGGTATCTTTTGTAATAATCCGGTCCATGTGAACCTTTCATATGAAGTATAATTAAAACAGGTTTATCGTTTTTTAGGCTATCAAGCCATTTCTGCAATCCATAAAGCAACACTTCATCGTGGCAGTTAAATCTTGTGCAGTAAGGTTTTATTCTTTTATCGTTAAAATCCTCATACTCAACCCTATCTGCAACATGCTTTGATCCGTAATCGTTATCACGCCACAGGATGTTGACACCAGCTCTTTTTAAAATATCAAGGAGATTATCGGTATATCGTGCTTTTTTTATAGAAAACTCACTTCTTGTGTAAACGGAAAACATGCAAGGCACACTCACAGCCGTTTCTGTGCCACATGACCTAACAGAAGGAAAATCAATTAAGTTTTTCAATTTTGATAAGTAAGGGTCTGTGTTTCTTTTGTAGCCGTTTAAATAAAAATGATCCCACCTTGCTGCCTCGCCAACAACAAAAATAATAAGCTTTGGCTTTTTGTAGGGCATCAATTTTGCATCTAAACCAATATGTTTAAACTTCATCGGTTTTGTAAGGTAGGTTTTCTGTAGATACCTAACAAAAGAATATGTGAAAAAAGCTGGATTTGAATACATCCTTATATGCTTATGAGCCCTAAAAAAACTCACCCAGCTTTTAGGATAAGCAAAATACAAACCAGGAATAAGCAAAAGATTAATAACTATCAATAAAAGTCTGCTTTTAAACTCCTCTTTTAAGTTCCTCTTTTTAAGCTTAATCAAATAAACGAATATCGAAGGCAGAACGCCAAGCAAAAGTATATAAACAAAAAGTTTGAGATTTAAAAGGTCATATACCTCGCCAGTTGTTGTCTGGAAAATATTGATAATCATTTTATCGTTGATAATAGTTTTATACTCAGCCATGTAGTAGGCTGCTGCCGAGGCAAGCAGAAACATTACAATAAGAAAAGGCTTCAAGATAGACCTTGCAATTAATAATCCCATAACAGTTGAGATTGCAATAAATAGCAATACACCTGCGGCTATACAAAAACCGATATCGCCAAATGCATTGTATGTTTCTTTAAAATATACATAGTTGTCAAACAAAACAAAAAATACGCTGCTTAAAACTATCAGTTGCACGCTGGAAAGCTCTATGCTTTTAAACTTCTCAAAAAGCCTCATAACACCTGTATTATAAACTTGTGCAGTAAATATTCAATACAATATTGACAATCCCTTAATTATATGCAAGCATAGCCAAAAAAGGAGGCGATAATGAAGCGGCTAATTGTTTTTTTTGTTGCGGTTGTTTTATTTTTACCTGTTAGGGGTTTTGGTTGTGCCAATGCTCAAAAAGAAGCAGTCGAGATTTCTAACGAATTTAGCTTTAAGCTATTTAATCAAATCAACAAGGCGGGCAAAAATGCTTTTTACTCACCGTTTAGTATTGTTGATGCCTTTGCAATGGTCTACAACGGTGCCAAATCAAACACAAAAAAACAGATCTCCAAAGCCTTTGACTTTCCCCTCAATCCCCTGCCCTTAAATGAGGGATTTAAATTATTGATAAATGAGCTAAAAAACACAAAAAAGCCATCAAACAATACATTAAAGGTGGCAAACGCCCTCTGGGCTCAAAAAAACTATCCATTTAAAACCTCTTTTATAAAAACAATGGATAGATATTACGGCGGTGCATTCCATAAAGTTGACTTTGCAAAGGAAACTTTAAAAGCTTTAAACACAATAAACAGCTGGGTTGCAAACCAGACGGATAATATGATTCCACAGTTGCTTTCAAAGGGTGATATAAACTTACTAACCCGCCTTGTTATAACAAATGCAATATATTTCAAAGGCAAATGGAAAACACCGTTTGACAAAAAACTCACCAAAAAGATGGATTTTTATTTAACCAGCAACAAAAAAGAAAAAGTCAACATGATGTATAAAGAAGGTAGATTTAGATATTTTGAAAACAACCTTTTACAATTAGTAATCCTACCCTATCAAAACGATACATCTATGGTTGTGATCCTGCCAAAAAAGATAACCGACACAGAAAAGATTTTTAATAATCTCACTTATGCAAAGTTTAAAAAATGGGTCAAAAGCGCGCATAAAACAAAAATCAAACTCTACCTGCCAAGATTCAAAACTAAAGAGAAGTATTATCTTAAAAAAATCCTGATGAAAATGGGCATTATCGACGCTTTTACAATGAAAGCAGATTTTTCAAATCTCACCAACTCAAAGGCTCTAAAAATCTCAAAGGTCGTGCATGAAGCAGTGGTAGAGGTCAACGAAGAAGGCACAAAAGCTGCCGCAGCAACAGCCGTTGTCTTGCAACTAAAAGCAGTCATGAAACCATTTAACATACCCGTTTTTAAAGCCAATCATCCATTTATGTTTTTTATAATTCACAACAAAACAGGCTTGATTCTCTTTGCAGGCAAACTTGCAAAACCTTAAGCCCAAAGAATTCATCTTGTTTGCTTTGCTTAAATTGTGTATCATCTAATATGATTGTATGTGAGGGACTGACAAAAAAATTTAAAAAAAAGATAGCTGTCAACAATGTGAGTATTAAGGCAAATGAAGGTGAGATAGTTGGGCTTTTAGGCCCAAATGGGGCAGGCAAAACAACAACATTCTACATGATTGCAGGGCTTATCAGACCTGATAAAGGCAGAATCCTGATGGAAAACACAGACATCACCCACCTCCCGATGTATAAGAGGGCTCAGATGGGGTTGTCGTATCTGCCTCAGGAGCCCTCTATCTTTCGCGGCATGAATGTTGAAGAAAACATACTTGCCATCCTTGAGTTTTTATATAAAGACAAGAAAACCCGTAAACTCATTTTAGAAAAAATACTATCTGATTTGAATATAGCGCATATAAGAAAAACACCTGCTTATGCTTTAAGTGGGGGTGAAAGAAGGCGTGTAGAGGTTGCAAGAGCACTTGCCACAAAGCCAAAATTCATACTGCTTGATGAGCCTTTTGCAGGTATCGATCCTATTATCGTTGGAGAACTAAAAACACTGATTAAGGATTTAAAAAAAAGAGGAATAGGCGTAATCATAACAGACCACAATGTCAGGGATCTGCTTGAAGTAGTGGATAGAGCATATATCCTTTTTGAAGGCAAAATCATAAAACACGGCATACCGGAAGAACTTACAAAAGACGAAAAAGTAATCGATATGTATCTAGGTAGAAGTTTTTGCGTATGATTGAGCTAAGAGTAGATTTAGAGGCAAAATTAGGACTTATACTCACGCCACGCATAGACCTATCCTTAAAAATTTTAGCTATGAACATTGCAGAAGTAGAAGAAAAATTAAATGAGCTTTTAGAGACAAATCCCATTATAAAAATCGATGAAGGCTTAAAAGAAACAACCAATACAACTCGAGAGGATAGACTCAAAGAGGTTGATGAAGCTTTTAAAGAGCGGTTTTCATCCGATGATGAGAGCGTTTCTGACATCATCGAGGCAACCGCAAGACAAAAAACCTCGCTTCAAAAGAACCTCCTATTGCAGTTAGGCTCTGAAATAGAGCTTGATGAAAAAGACAAACTGGTAGCAGAAAGCATTGTTTATAACCTGGATGAGAAAGGATTTTTATCAAGCGATATAGAAGAAATTGCAAGACAGGCAGAGGTAAGTATTCAACGGGTTGAGTTTATAAGAAAACGGATTATGAATCTTGAGCCATCCGGATGTGGATGCAAAAACACAGAGGAGTTTTTATCTTTTCAGGCAAAAGAAAGCGGCTTTGAGCCTCAATTGATAGAAACAATCCTTTCTGCCATAGTAAACACAAACAGAGCCGATATAAAACGGCTAAAGCAACTAAGTGGATTAAGTGATGAAGAATTTACAGAGGCAATGGAGATTATCAGGGGTTTTAAGCTGTTTCCGCTTGAAAACTACTCTGAAATAGAAACCACAGACTACATATATCCCGATGTAAGGGTTAAAAAAATAGGCGGCAGGCTAATAGCTTTTATTGAAGAAAACAGACTAAATAGAATCTCAATAGATGAGCAGATGTTGAATGAATATCTAAAAGATAAAGATGCTGAGGAGTTTGTAAAAGACAAATACAGGCAGGCAAAAGAGTTTATACTTGCAATAACAAACAGAAACAAAACACTCCTAAAAACGGTAAACATTATACTTGAAAAACAGAAAGAATTCTTTGAAAACGGCACCATAAAACCCTTAACCAGAAAACAGATAGCCCAAATCCTTGGCTACAATGTATCAACCATAACAAGGGCTGTGGCAAATAAATATTTGGAATTTGAAGGCAGCATCATCCCGCTAAGCAAGTTTTTCTCAAGCGGCATAGATGAAAACACATCAAAGGATTACATAAAATCTTTAATCACAGAGATGATAAACAACGAGGATAAAAAAAATCCATTAAGCGATGATGCAATCAAACAATATTTAGCCAAAAAAGGCATCAATATAACCCGCAGAACCATAACAAAATACAGAAAAGAACTAAAAATCCCATCAAGCAGGAAGAGAAAATGTCAAGATACTCTATAGCAATTATCAAACTTCTATCAAAAGAGGATTATAAACCCCTAAGTGCATCAGAAATTAGAAAAGCTTTAGGAATTTCAAAAAAACACAAAAGCCGTTTTTATCAGGAACTAAGAAAACTAAAGAAGGCTGGTAAGGTCAAAAAAATCTCAAAAAGCAGATACATAATAACAAAAAAACAACCAAAAACAGTTCTAAAGGGACAACTAATCAAAAGAGAAGGCATATACTTCCTTCAAACTCAAACAGGTGAGGTTAGACTACCCAGACTCATAAACGCCCTTCATGCCTCAGAAGGCGATGAGGTGGCCATAAAAATCGAAAAGGGCAAGGTTGGTATATCATCAAAGGTCACAAAAATCATAAAAAGACGGACAAAAAATGTTATTGGATATTTAGTAAAGCTACCAAAGGGCTGGATTGTTTCTCCAGCTGATAGAAAAATCCCTTTTGTTGTGAGTATAAAGGGCTCAAAAGACCTAAAGGAAGGATGGCTTGTTTATGCAAAAATTACAGCGCCATCTGAAAGAAAAAACACACTCAAAGGTGAGATCGTTAAAGTTTATGGAGATCCATTCAATCCAGCAATAGACAGAGATGTTGTAATAGATAAATTCAACCTACCCCATATTTTCTCTGACGAAATAGAAGAAGAGCTTAAACTAATAAAACAGCCAGAGGATAAGGATTTTGAAGATAGAATTGACTACAGAAGCTTTCCCACCATTACAATCGACGGGGAAGATGCAAAGGATTTTGATGATGCAGTTGATATTCAACAAACAGAAAACGGATTTAAACTCTTTGTACATATTGCCGATGTTTCACACTATGTTAAAGAGGGCTCAAAATTAGACCAGGAAGCCCTAAAAAGGGGCTTTAGCGTATATTTCCCTGACAGCGTTATTCCCATGCTACCGTTTAAGCTTTCAAACGACATCTGCTCATTGGTGCCAGATAAAGACAGGTTAACGGTTTCTGTTGAGATGGATATATCAAAAACGGGGGCAATCAAAAGATACCGTATAGCAAAAAGCGTTATTCAAAACAAAAATAGAATGACATACAATCAGGTGCAGGCAATTATAGACGGCAGGCAAAAAGCAGAAGAAAGCCTGTATCAAAACCTAAAAACAATGGAAAAATTAGCAAAGATATTGAGGCGTCGTAGATTTAAAAAAGGCAGCCTTGATTTAGATATACCTGAGGCTCACTTTATAGTCAAAGATGGAGAGATTATAGACATCCAGGAGAGAGAGCATCTGTTCTCGCATTCAATCATAGAAGAGTTTATGCTTGCTGCCAACCTGTGCGTTGCAGATTTTTTAAAAAACCACTATCCTGTTTTTATTCGCAGGGTGCATGATGAGCCTGATGAGGCAAAAATAGCTATACTTATTGCATTTTTAAGAAAAATGGGTATAAAATTTGACCTGCCGGATGAGTTTACATCAAAGCAACTACAGAAGCTTCTATCGTCAATAAAAGACGAAAAAACAAAAAAGATAGTATCACAACTATTGTTGAGGTCTCTAAAACGGGCTGAGTATTCAACAGCTGAGAAAGGTCATTTTGCGTTGAATTTTAAAAATTATACACATTTTACAAGCCCGATCAGGCGATATCCAGATTTAGTCGTACACCGTATGGTCAAGGCAAAGCTTGAAAAGGCAAACAGGGAGTTTGACAATTTAGAAGAAATTGCAACAGAGGTCAAAAACAGAGAGATTATCACAGAAAATGCTATGTTTTATATGAACGATATCAAAACAGCCCAGTTTATGAAACCAAGGATTGGAGAGATTTTTAACGCAACGATAACAACAATTATACCCAATGGATTTTTCGTAAGATTGAAGGAGCATTTTGTTGAGGGCTTTGTGCCTGCAAGTCAGCTTAAGGATGATTACTATCACTACATCGAGCACATGTATGCAATGGTTGGTAAAAGAACAAGAAAGATGTATAGATTAGGTGATGATGTTAGGGTTATGGCTATAAATGTTGACAAATTCGCTGGAGAGGTGGATTTTACCATAGTATGAGTTTGATAAGTATCGGCTTTGGAAATTATATCAACAAAGATAGGGTTGTGGCTGTGGTTTTACCAAATTCTGCACCGCTTAAAAGACTCAAAGAGCAGTTAGAGGCAAAAGGCATGGTAATAGATGCCACACAGGGCAGAAAAACTCGAGCACTTATTTTTACCGATTCAGGCCATCTGATACTTTCAGGCATAAGTGTTGAAACAATAGCAGAGAGGATGAATAAATGAACGGTGTTATTTTTGTTATAAGCTCACCCACCGGGGCAGGAAAAACAACGCTGTGTAATTTAGTAGAAAAAGAAAGGGATGATGTGCAACGCGTTATAACGCATACAACAAGAAAACCAAGAGAGGGAGAAAAAAACGGCGTTGATTACCATTTTGTAAGCAATGAAGAATTCAAAAGAATGATCAAAATGGGTGAGTTTGTTGAATATGCATTCGTCCACTCAAACTTCTATGGCACAAGCAAAAAGGCCTTAGTAGATGTGCTCAATCAGGGAAAGTTTCCTATCCTTGCAATCGATGTGCAGGGTGCAAAAAACATCGCAAACAGCTTTGATAATGTGGTCAACATCTTTATTCTACCGCCAGACTTTGATATATGGCTTGAGAGAATCAAAAAAGACAGATCGCGCGATAGCTTAAGTGTTAGACTAAAAACAGCTGTAAATGAGCTGTCAGAGCTTGAATTTTTCGATTACTGCATAATCAATGACAGCTTAGAACAATCCTTAAAAAAACTACATTCAATCATAGATGCAGCTACATCCAAAATTGCCTTTTTTAAAGAGGATTATTTAAAACTTGCAAATACACTTAAAAACGATATAAAAGAATTTTTGGGAGGTGAATGATGGATATCTTTATGCCAGAAATAATTAATGGTGCATTAAAATATTTTCCAAGCAGGTATGAGCTTGTAAGGGTTGCTGCAATCAGGGCAAATTCGCTCTACAGAGGCGATAGACCCCTGATTGATGAAAAAATAGCAACAAGACACAAACACACTGTTGTTAGCCTTATGGAAATTAAAGAGGGCTTGTGGAAGAAAAAATAGATCCTGAGATCAAAAAGTTTTATGAACATTTCAAAAGCAACATAAAGGAAAAAATAGATAGCAATCTGTTAGACAAGGCTTTTCTGTTTGCCTACGAAAAACATAAAGACCAAAAAAGGGCATCGGGTGAGAAATACATTGTTCATCCCATCCATGTAGCAGAGATAGTATCCCAATTCCACTTAGACAGCAACAGCATCATAGCAGCCCTTCTGCATGATGTGTTAGAAGATACAGAAACAACTGAAGAAGAAATCAAAGAGCTATTCGGAGAGGATGTTTTATTTTTGGTTAAAGCATTAACAAAAATCAGCCAGATAAAGTATAAAAATAGAGAGGAAAAGCAGGCTGATAACTTTAGAAAAATGATAGTTGCAATGGCAAGCGATATTAGAGTGATATTAATAAAGCTTGCCGACAGGCTCCACAACATGAGAACAATTCATTTTCTACCACAGGAAAAAAGGCAAAGGATAGCTCAAGAAACACTGGATATCTATGCACCAATTGCCCACAGGCTTGGAATCTACTGGCTAAAATCTGAACTTGAGGATTTAAGCTTCAAACATCTATTTCCCGAAGAGTATGAAAAGTTAGAAAACAGGGTTAAAAACACAATTGCAAAAAAACAGGAAACGATAAAGTTTATTGAACAGCAGATTAAAATGGACATGACAGAGGCTGGCATAAAGTGTGAGGTTAGTGGCAGGGTTAAGCACCTTTATAGCATCTATACAAAGATGCAGCGCAAAAATATAGACTTTGACGGAATATACGACCTGCTTGCTGTAAGGATAATCACCCAAACAGAACAGGATTGCTATGCAGCATTGGGCGTAATACACAAAAAATATAAACCCCTGCCTGGGAGATTTAAAGACTACATCGCACTGCCAAAGCCCAATATGTATCAATCACTGCATACGACTGTTTTTGGACCCAGTGATGTTGTTGTGGAAATCCAGATAAGAACAAGGCAGATGCATGAGATAGCAGAAGAAGGAATTGCAGCCCACTACAAATACAAGGAAAACAAACTCAGCATAATAGATAAATACGACAAGCAGTTTTTATGGCTAAGACACCTGTTGAAATGGCAAAAAGAGGTCAAAAACCCCAAAGATTTTTTAGACACCGTCAAAGTAGACTTATTTAGAGGTGAGGTATATGTTTTTACGCCAGCAGGTGACTTAAAGGTTCTACCCAGAGGTTCAACTCCTGTAGACTTTGCCTATGCAATACATACAGAGGTCGGCAACAGATGCGTTGGAGCCAAAGTTAACGGAAGAATCGTGCCACTTCAACATAAGCTTGCAAATGGTGACATAGTAGAAATCATCACAAGAGCTGGACATACACCCTCAAAAGACTGGCTCAATTTTGTTGTTACAAGCAAGGCAAGAAGCAAAATCAGGCAAAAAATCAGAGAAAGAGAAAGACAGGAAGCTGCAGAAATTGGCAAGGGGATGCTATCAAGGGAATTATCAAAGGTCAACAGATCCTTAAGTAGTTTCTTAAAAGATGAAAAGCTTGAAGAAATACTATCCTATTTTGGCTGCAATAGTGAAAATGAGCTCTTTGAAAAGATAGGCTTTTTAAGGATTCAACCGCAAAGCGTAATAAACAAACTATGTCCCGAACCAAAAAAGATTTCTCCACCAAAAACAACAAAGAAAAGCGATACCTACAAAATTAAAGTCAGCGGTATGGAAGATGTTGTGATGCATATAGCTAAATGCTGCAATCCCGTTTTCGGCGATGAAATTGTTGGCTTTGTCACAAGAACCCGTGGCGTCGTAATACACAGAGCAGATTGCAAAAATATCAAAAATATAGGATTTGACAGTGATAGGATTATAGAGGCTGAATGGGCTGATGAAACACTCAGAACAATGCCAGTAAACCTGCAGATAAAGGCAAACAATACGATGGGTATACTTGCAAAAATAACAAACTTATTATACGAAATGAAAATCGACCTTAAGGATTTAAAGGTTATCTTTTTAGATCAGGCAAAAGAGAAAGTGATATTCGATATCGACATAGAAGTAAAAAACAACAAAGAACTCGATAATTTGATAAGCGCATTGAAGAAAAACGAGGATATAATAAACATAGAGCGTGGCAGCAGAACATTCTTTAAAAAAAGAAAAAAATACAGGTGGTGAGAAAATGTTTAAATCAATTGTAAATTACTTTTCAAACGATCTTGCCATTGATCTGGGCACGGCAAATACACTGGTTTATGTCAAAGGCAAAGGGATAGTTTTAAACGAGCCAAGCGTGGTTGCAGTTAAAAACGACATAAAAAAAGGCAAAAAAATCTTAAGCGTCGGCAAAGAAGCAAAAGAGATGGTGGGCAGAACCCCGGGCAACATCGAGGCTATAAAACCCCTAAAGGACGGTGTCATTGCTGATTTTGAGGTAACAGAAAGAATGCTGAGATACTTCATAAAAAAATCAAAAAACAAACGCAGCATCTTCAAGCCCCGTATCATTATAGCCGTACCGCACGGTATAACACAGGTTGAAAAAAAAGCCGTCAAGGAATCTGCGATTGATGCAGGGGCAAGGGAGGTTTACCTTGTTGAAGAGCCGATGGCTGCTGCAATAGGATCAGGCTTGCCTGTTCAGGATGCCGTGGGCAGCATGGTTGTGGACATCGGTGGCGGCACAACAGAGGTTGCCGTTATATCATTGGGCGGAATAGTGCATTCGGTATCTGTAAGGGTTGGCGGCGACAAAATGGATCAAACAATCGTTAACTATATCAAAAAGCAATACAGCATTTTAATCGGCGAATCAACCGCAGAGAGTATAAAAATCAATTACGGAAGAGCATATCCACCAGATGATGATGAAGAGGAAACAGACCACATCTTTGTTAAGGGTATAGACTTAATCACAGGAGTACCCACATCGATAGAGATTACGCCTGAGGAGATCAGAAAAGCCTTAAGAGAACCGATAAATGTGATTATAGCGGCTGTAAAGGATGCACTTGAAAAAACACCCCCCGAGCTTGCAAGCGATATAGTGGACAACGGCATAATGCTTACAGGCGGCGGGGCACTTCTAAAGGGACTGGACAAACTAATCCACAAAGAAACAGGGCTCCCTGTTCAAGTTTACGAAGAGGCTTTATTTGCTGTGGTCAAAGGCGTGGGAATGATTCTTGACAACATAGATCTGCTCAGCGAAGTGACAATAGAATAAGCAGTTGTAATGAGATGGCTGATAATATATTTAACCATATCGTTTTTACTTAGTGCGGGGGTGTTTGTATACCCTGTTTTTTTAAACCTTATCAATAAAACCGTTTCAAATCTAATAATCTTTACATCTCTACCAACAAGCAAAGGTTTGTTTATCCTTCAAAAAAATATCAATAAATACCTTTTGCTTATTTCAGTATCACAGGAAAATCAAAAACTCAAACAAAAGCTTTCTCAATGCAAACTGAATCTTTTAACATACATAAGAAAACCAAAAGATAACTCCACAAATCCATTAAAATTAATCGAGGCTACCTTTACATTTAAAGGCAATTTTGAAACCGACTATATCTATCTCAAACCCCAAAAACCTATAGATATCAAGCATAACAACTGTTTTGTGCTCTCAGAGGAGTTATCGCTTATTGGAATAATTCAAAAGAGCAAAAAAAACGGCATCTACATAGCAAAAACAATCTTTAACCCCTCTTTTGTGGCAGATGTTTTTATTCCCGATAATGAAACTGACAACAAGGCGCTATTTATAGGCGGTAAATTTTATCCCACTGTTGAATTTTTAGATCCCAATGTGAAAATAAAAGAAGGTGACAGAGTATATACAAGCGGCGATTTTGCTATCTATCCACCGGGTTTGTTGATAGGGACAATCTCTAAAATAAAAAATGTCAACGGGTATTATAAAATGGCTTATGTAAAAATAGATAGAGGTTTTTTTAACAAATGGAAGGTGTTTTTGGTTTGCAGAAAAAAATCGCAACAGGATTTTTAATCGCCTTTATTTTTTTTATACTGTCTGCTCAAATTGCCCAGATTATAAACTTTGTTTACATAGTGCCATACAGTTTCGTCTATTTATTGTTTCTCTCATCATCGCAAACAGAAACCACACCTTTAAGCCTAAAATACTCAATTCCCTATGTTTTTGGTTTAATCAGCGATATTATACTCAAAAACCATATATTTTTCTTAAGCATCGCCTTTGTGATCGCTTCTGTAATAATATCTTACCTGATAAACTTTTTAAAAATCAGCAAAACGGGTATATTTTTTACTCTCAATATAATCTATAGCATGGGCATCTTTTATCTTAATACGCCATTGTGGGTCTGCGTGTTTGTTTTGGCTGTAAACACCGTTTCGTTCTACCTATTTAGCTATCTTTCCATTAAACTCCTAACTCCAAAAAGCGATGAGCAGGCGTGACAAATATATTCTAAAAAGCGATAGAATTAAAAAAAACTTACAATACATAGCAATTATAATTACTATCTCATTCTCTATATTAATCTTAAGGCTATTCTACCTACAGGTCATAAAATACAACTACTTCAAAACCATATCAAAAGAAAATATTGTTAGACTGATACCACTAAAACCACCCCGCGGTGACATTATTACAGCCGATGGTGTATTTTATGCCAAAAATATACCATCATACAGCGTATATCTATACAAATCCAGAAACCTAAACACATTATCAATTAAACTAATAGCCTCGATATTAAAAATACAGCCAGAGGAGATCGAAGATAAACTCAAACTTGTGCCGTATCAAACATCGATACTTCTAAAACAGGCTGTGGATGAGAAAACCGTATTTAAACTGCTTTTCAATCAGAAAACTTCAAAATTTGTCAACATTGAGGTTTCGCCGCGCAGGTTCTACCCTAATAATCCATTTGTTTATGCAAACATAGTGGGATATTTGACGCAGGTCTCTGTAAACGACTTAAAAAATAATCCGTCATTGAGGGTTGGAGAACTCATTGGAAGAAAGGGAATAGAAAAAAAATACGATGCAATCTTAAGAGGAAAATGGGGCTATAAAGAGATAGAGGTTAACTCAAAAGGTATCCTCAGTAAGGTAATTTCAACAACACCGCCCAAAAAGGGTGAGGATATAAAATTAACAATAAACTCAAAACTACAGAATTTCTGTTTCAATATCTTTAAAGACTTTTCTTTAAAAGGAGCAATAGTTGTTTTAAGACCCAATGGTGCAATACTTGCAATCGCTGACAGCTCAACATTCAATCCAAACTACTTTGTTGAGGGATTATCAAAAAAGCAGTGGGAAAAACTAAAAAAAGAGAATAAATTAAACCTGTATGACATAGCAACACAGGGAGCATTTCCACCAGGTTCTTTGGTAAAACCATTTATGGCACTTGCAGCATTAAAAGAAGGCATAATAAAACCCGATACAAAGCTATTCTGTCCATACGCAATAAAAATCGGCAAATACACCTATCGAGACTGGAAATGGAGAGGATTTGGCAATATAGATGTAACAAGAGCCATCGAAAGCTCATCCGATGTATTTTTTTATCAGATAGGGATGAAACTGGGCATCGGCAGAATAGACTATTACCTTTCAAAGTTTGGATTTGGCAGATCGCCTCAACTTTTCAGCTATTGCACAAAAGGCAATCTGCCCTCAAAGGCATGGAAAATGGCAAAATTTGGTCAGGGATGGTATATAGGCGATACAATATCCACTGCAATCGGTCAGGGATTCTTTCTTGCAAGCCCCCTGCAGGTAGCAGTTGCATTCAGCGAAATTGCAAATGAAGGTGTTGCATACAAACCTTTTTTAAATCAAAATGCAAAAAAAACGATTCTGTATATATTCAAAAACCAATACTACAAACTCATCAAAAACGCACTCTGGCTTGTTGTAAACGGTCCTTACGGTACAGCCTCAAAAGCAAAAATAAATGGTCTTGATATATGCGGCAAAACAGGAACAAGTCAGGTTGTAACAAGTAAACTCTATAAAGAAACTAAAAAGAAACTAAAAGAAGGTAAAATCACCCTAAAAAAAGCCATTAAATATTTTCCACATGCCTGGTTTGCCTCTTTTGCACCAAAAGATAATCCTCAGGTTGTTGTGGTGGTTTTCCTACAGCATGGTGAATACAGCTCAAAGGCTGCAGCCATAGCAAAGCTTGTTTATGAAAAACTTATCGAGCTTAAACTGATAAAAACTACTTCACCAATAAAACCTTAAGCTGAAAGTAGAGCTGTTTATCTTTAACTGAATTTTCATCAATGCTATCAAAAACGCTTCTTGCCAAATCTATCCTGCCCATTTTTACATAACATACAACAAGATTGAGTTTTAAATTAGGGTTGTCGCTAAAAGAAAGCGCTTTTTTAAGCACATTAACAGCATCTTTATATCTGCCCAACACAATATAATCAGCAGCAAGGTTGTTGTAGAAAGCATCATTTTGCGGAAAAACTGTAAGCAGTTTCTTGTATCCATCGATCTGGGTATAAATGTCATCGGATTTTATCTTTTCAAAAAGCTCAGCAATGTTAACCGCTTTTTCTCTGCGTTTATGTTTTATTTCTTTTTTAGTCTTAATCATTGATTTATACACTACTTTATTTTCTTTATTTTCTTTCACAACTTGACTATTTTTCTCTTTAATTACCTCTTTTTCACTATGCATTGTTGCATTATCAACAATAGCAATTTTTACCTTTTTTTCAGCAACTTTTAGCTGTTTTTCTTTAGGTTTAGCGTTTTTGTTAACCTTTTGTATTGGCTGGGGCTTTTGTTTAACAAGTTTTTTTATCTCAGTCTTATGCAAGGCAGGCTTTGGTTTTGTGGTATGATAAACTGCAAAATGCTTTGCCGTATGGGTTAAAACTATCCGTTGGTTCTGATAAAAAAATTTATAACAAACAAAGAAAGAGCCTATAACAGAAACAACAAAGACTAAAACCAAAAACAGATAAAACCTCAAAGGGCTGTGAGGTTTAGCAGGTGGAGCAAAAGGAATATCGCTGCTTTTTTCTGCATTATTTTTATTTTCAATCTTCTTTAAAGCTTCGTATAATTTACTCATTGATTATTGTTTAATATTACAGGTTTTAAAAGAATTACAAGCTCAACATTATCTGTCATACTTCCCTGTTGCTTAAACAGATTACCCACAACAGGCACATCCTTCAAACCCGGCATGCCGCTGTTTGTATTTTTAGACTGTTTGCTGATCAATCCACCTATGACAATTATATCCCCGCTTTTTGCAGATACAACGGTGCTTGCCTCTCTTAAATCAACCTGCGGTAAGGTATAAGTATTTCCGCTTATCTCTCTCTCCTGTAATGCAATTAAATTGCTCTTGATTGGTACTATCCTCAAAAGCACCGTATCGTTTTTGCGGATAAACGGTGTTATGCCAAACATTATACCATCAAAAATCGACGATATTTCAACAGATGGGGTTGTTACGGTTGATTCACCTGTGGATTGCTGGGTTATCTCTATACTTTTAATAAAGTTTATCGAGCGCCCAACTGCAAGTAATGCAGGCTGGGTATTCATCACCCTTATATGAGGCTCAGAGATAAGCTTTAAATTACCAAACTTAGAGAAAGCCTCAACAAGACTGTTTAATGTAACATCTACCTGACCTGGATGAAAGATTCTTGAAATATTGATTGTCATGTTGGGATGATTGGTGCCAAAATCGATTGTGTTTTGCTGTATATTGATTGTCTGAGATATTTTATTCCACTGCAAAAGACTGCCCCAGTTAATTCCCAGCTGATACTGCTTAGAAAGCTGCACCTCAATAATCTTTGCCTCAATCATCACCTGCCTTCCATAGATGCTTTTTAGCTTTGAGATATAATCATCAACAAGATGAACATTATACGGCGTATCTTTGACAAGCAACATGCCACTTGATGGGTCAAGCACATAAACACCGTTTTTTGACAGTAGAGTTTTAACATTTTGAGAGATTAAAGAGTAGATATCCACGCTTTTTGCATTAGTAGTTGATTTTAATGTAAAACTACCCTGCAGTGGAGATGAAACATTTTCAGAAGAGCCAGACTGCCCTCCTCCCAACACATCACCACCAAGTGTTGAGGATGAACTGCGTATAATATTCAAAAACGACAGATCAAATGTTTTTGATATTATAGGCGTAATCCAGATGACACCATCCTTTTTTTGCCAGCCCACATTTACAATGCTTGTGATCGTATCAAGCGCATCCTTTAAAGTAACATTATTTAGTGATAGACTTATGTCTGGATTTGTAACAAAGCTATTAAGCCTGCTATCAAATGCAACATTGATATTGTATGGCTTTAAAATCTCAACTATCGCATCTTTATATGAAATCGACTTTGAGAAAAAGCTAATTTTAATCGTATTTAGTATATCAACCTTTTCTTTAACAGGTTTGATGTTGACATTCAAAGGCTTTGGGTTTTGGTTTTTCTTTATAAGAGGCTTATTGAGGTATTTTTCAACTATAGTAGGTTTCTCTTTTTTTGCAAACATATTGAGACTACAGCTGCTTAACAAAAAAACAGTTAGCAAAGCAAAACTAATCTGCCGCAGCATTAAATGCATAGCCTTCAAATTTAATCCATTTCTTTTTTCCACTTACACTCACCACCACACCGTTTTTTTTGATTAACAAAACCTTCAGGTTTCCTGTTTTTTGCCCTTCTTTTAACAACTTTCCGTTAATTACACAGAATTTTTCACTTCTGCCAATCATAATTGAGCTAACCTCGATTCTTTGCTCCCTTGCCACCTTACTGTTAGCAAAAACCGTTCTTTTCGCAATCTTTATAGGTTCTAAATTGATATTGCATACATCAAATCTTTTAAAACGAGCTATAGATACATCAGGAACGCTAACTGTTGCAGGCGCTAGCACATAAACTGGCCTAATCATCTCAGGCACAATCAAATATGGCAACACTATAGCTAAAACCAAAAAGGAAAACAACCAGTAGTGTTTCATTTTAAACCGTAAAGAAATACCTTTTTGCCTTTCAATTCAACAGAAAAACTGCTGTTGTCTTCACCCCTTTCTAAAGAAAAACTATCAAGAAAGAAAAAACCATTCTCGTATGTGGTGTTAACTATTTTATTGAATTTTTCAACAAATTGATCCGTATCAAAACTTCCAATAATATCAACAGGCTGAAATCTGACATAGTTGTTTTTGACCTTTATCTGTTTTCTAACACTTAAAAACTTTTCAAGCTTCAGCTTGTTTTGTGAAACCTCTCTTATGTTTCTGTTAAGCTCAATCATGGCAGATTCTAAGCTTTCTGTTTTTTTATCTAAATAAAAGTATGCAAAAAGTGAGAATGCTATAAGTATAGAGGATAGAGTAATGTAGAAAAGTTTTTTGTTGTTCATCTCACTTTAATATCTACCTCGTTTATACCACCGCTTATTTTCCATGAAACAGTGGCTTCATAAGTTTTACCATTATCAGAGTATTCGATTACAGCTCTTCTTTTACCCTGTTTTGAATAGCTATATCCCGAAGGTAAATTAACATCTCCTGAGTCAGGAGCTTTATTTGCATTAGCATATTTGTTCAAGAAATTAGCCAAATTAGAAACAAATCCACCTAACCCCCCGCTACTGCTTTCTCCAATATTCTGTAAACACCAGTTATTCAACTCCCCCAGAGAATAAGAAACCACAATATCATCATAATCTTTAGAGTAAGGATGATCATCTGAATCATAAATTCTTGTTCCATTAGTCCACTTAGCTGCATTACTATTCAGATCATCAAGTTTGTAATTTGAACCTCTGCTTATAACAACAAAAGCTACTGATTTTTTTGTTCCATCAGAATACTGAATCTGGGGTTTCTGGTTTGAGCTTATTGCACTTTTCACATTATTACAAAAAGTTGTTAAATTTCCTCCCGTGGCATCGTCTGTTAATGTATCATTAACATCATAAATTATGGATTGCCCTTCAGCGTCTCTTGATGGAACACCCAATTTGCTTGCTGGCAGAGTTCTATAACCATTTTTATTTACTGGAGCTGGAAAACCACCGTGTGCAAAGGCATATCCTATCAAAGCCTCTTTTGCCTCTTTAACCAAAGTTCTATCCTGTGTTAACTTATTTTGTTTGACAAGCATCCTTAGCATGGGAATACCAAGGCCTATAATCAAACCCAGAATAACCAAAACAATGGCAACCTCTATAAGCGTAAAGCCCTTTCTTTTCATCTTCTAACTCCTTTTAAAAAAATACACAATCAAGGCTATCAACACTATAGCAATTAAAATTCCAATAATGTATAAAATAGGCATCTGATTTTTTTTAAGTCCCAACGATTCAACTGCTGCTTTTATATGTCTAACCTCAATTGCTTTTGAGTTATCAGAAAAAGCCATCAATAAAGCCCGTTTCATAATGCTGTTTATCAAACGGGGAATGCCACCGCTGTATTTATACACAATCTCAAGGGCTGATTTTGTTATATCCACCCGCCCATTTGCTTTGGAAAACCTGAATTTAATGTAATCCCTTGTTTCATCCTTTGAAAGCGGCTTGAGTGTGCATCTGACCGTGATTCTCTGGTCAAGTTGAGCTATATTTTGCTTGACCTTTTGTTCAAGTTCAGGCTGGCCGCTTAAAATAATCTGAAGCGGTTTTTGTGTGGATGTTTCTATGTTTGATAAAAGCCTTATCTGCTCAAGTGTTTCCACAGGCAAATTCTGCGCCTCATCAATAACAAGCAAAAGCTTTTTGTTGTCTTTGGCAAGTGCAATCAAATAATCCTGCAGCTTTTGAAAGTTTTTGGCTGTATTTGACGATGTCTCTAAATTTAAGTCAGAAAGAATCGCCTCCATCAGCTCCTCTGGTTTTAACATGGGCGCAACAATCAAAACCGTCTCCCATTTTTCATCCAATTTTTCAAATAATTTTCTTATCAGGGTAGTTTTGCCCATGCCGGGTGAGCCTGTAAGCAACACAAAGCCATCCGGGTCATTTAAAGAATACTCTATCAGCTTTAAAGCCACAGAATGAGAGCTTGACGGAAAAAAGTAATCACAATCCGGCGTTAACCTAAACGGCTCATCCTTTAACTCAAAAAACTCAAG
The DNA here is from genome assembly GCF_000744435.1 of Hippea jasoniae. Classification (NCBI taxonomy): domain Bacteria; kingdom Pseudomonadati; phylum Campylobacterota; class Desulfurellia; order Desulfurellales; family Hippeaceae; genus Hippea; species Hippea jasoniae. Next base: position 273,608 of record NZ_JQLX01000010.1, on the reverse strand, counting down.
TAATTCTTTCATACACCTTATTATATTAAAAAGATTTTAAGAAAACAAGGAAAGCTTTGCCACATTACAAAAAACAGTAAATAGGATAAAAAAACGATAAATTGCCCCCCATTGAGAAATATTATTTTCCTAACGCTAATTTGATTTATTTTGAGGACAAAATTTAGTGATGGTAAATACAAAAAAGTTAATCTATTTGTCCCTGTTTATTAATACACTTATTCCACATTACCAAACAAAAAAGCCGACTTAAAGGAGAATTCCCTTAAAGTCGGCTGAGTATTCTTAAATGGATACAAAAAACTAAGATACAGCTTCAAACTTTTCTATTTGTAGATATACATCACATTAACCGTTGCTGTAGTTGATGCATTTGGCCATGTGTTATGAGTTCCATCAGCTCCTGTATAGTCATCGTGATAGCGTCTAAATAACCCAGTGCTAGGATTAGCACTGCCGTCTATAATAGTATCCAATGCTATAGCTACATCTGTAGGCATACCTGTTATATAAATGGCATTATAGTTTCTATTATCAATATAGCTATGCAGATTATATAACCATGCAGTCATAGTTGATCTTGTGTATTTTGCATTAATAAAATAAGAGCCGGGGTTATTTGTATTTGTTGTCGGCGGCTCCAAACCAACTGCCTTTAATTTATCTTCAACTGTAGTTGTTGCAGCTAAATTAATATTATCAAATACTCCATCTGGATTATCCGCTGTTCCTCCATTAGCAGTTCCATCACCTAACAGTTGTCCCGTTCTATCTTGGTAATTTTCCACAGCTAAAATCCATCCTTCTACAAAATTGGTATAAACTTTTTTAATTTTAGCACTTTCTATTAAATCCCTTCCTTTTAAAACAGCTCCCAAGATCAAACCTATGATGATTAATACAATAGCCAGTTCAATGAGTGTAAATCCACCCCTGCTCTTTAGAACACCCTTCATTTCAACACCTCCAACTTTTTTATCTAACTAAGTTATACTATTTAATATTTCCATGTCAATACCTTCCAATATTACCGATCATGTTGTAGATTGGACTCATCAAAGCCAAAACAAAGAACACAAACAAAACGCCAATAAAAATCAGAATCACTGGCTCAATCAGTTTGCCTATCACATCAACAAGCGCTCTGACCTTTTGATAGTAATAATCTGCAAGTCTATTAAGCTGCTCATCCATATTGCCTGTTTCTTCTCCAACAGCTGTCATTCTTTTTGCAAACAGCTCAAACACGCCTGCCTCCCACACTGCATCGGAGAGCTTCTGCCCCTCTATTAATTTATCGGATATTCCTTTGATTTTCTTAAGGAAAAATAAATTTGTTACAGCATACTCCATCGTCTCAAGCGTTTGAGTGATGCTTACGCCACTTCTTGTCAAAAGCGCCATGTATTGAAAGTAAAACGCCATCTGCGATGAGCGGATAATTATGCCAACAATAGGCATATACCACAGCATTTTGTGCACAAAATATCTGAATTTTTCTACTTTCATTAAAAATGGAAATGCAACAATTATAGCCACAAAAACAAGCGCCACATACTGGCCGTAGCTGTTGAAAAAATTACTCATTCCTATAAGCATGCGTGTTGCAAGTGGTAGTTTCATATTAAAGCTATTAAACAGCCCCATCAATTTTGGCAGGATATAAACAATCCAGAAAACAAAAGCGCCCAAAATCGAAAATAAACTAAACAGCGGATAAATCATAGCCCGTTTTACAGAGGATTTTATCTCAATAATCCTGTCTAAGTAATCGGCGGCATCTTTAAGTGTCGAGTCAAGCTCACCTGTTGCTTCACCTATTTTTGCCATCGAGATTACAATTTTTGGAAAAATCCCCGTCTTTTCAAAGGCTTCTGAAACTGCATAACCATCATCAAGCATCTTTATTATCTGCTGCGTGGCAAATTTAATGGCTTTTGATGAAGAATTTAGACCTATATCCTCAAGGGCTGCCCTGATTGATATACCGCTTTCTAAGTAAACGGCAACGCCACGCACAAATTCCGATATATCTTTAAGTTTTGCTTTGCCTATAACTATGCCTTTATAAATTCCCTCAAGTGGCGAGGGCACCTCAAAAACCCTATAAAGCATACCGCCTCTTGATTCAATATGCGTATAAAGCTCATCTACAGAGTCAAAACTGCCCATCTGTTTTATAATGCTACCATCCTCAGAAACAAAAGAGTAAACAAAAAACGGCATGGCTAAATTCCAAACACCCTTTTTATTTCATCGATATCTGTAATGCCATCTTTAACCGATAAAGCAGCAGATGCCTTCATGCTTATCATTCCGTTTTGCTCAAGATACTCCCTGATTTTGCTAATAGGCGCCTGCTCAACAATCATCTCCTGAACGGTTTTATCCACAAAAAGCACCTCACCTGCTGCAATTCTTCCCAAATAGCCTGTAAAATTGCAATGCTGGCATCCTTTATGCTTATACGCTTTATCAATATCTATTCCCAGATAATCCTTATCCTCTCTACTAAGCTCATACTCCTGCTTACAAAACGAGCACAATCTCCTCAAAAGCCTTTGAGCAACAACACAAACAAGTGATGAAGACAAAAGAAAATCGCCAATTCCCAGATCCTTTAGTCTAGATATGGCACCGATTGCATCATTTGTATGCAGCGTTGATAAAACAAGATGACCTGTTAAAGCTGCCCTTATTGCAAGTGTAGCTGTCTCCTCATCCCTTATTTCACCAACCAAAATTACATCCGGATCCTGACGCAAAAAAGCCCTAATTGCCGAGGCAAATGTCAGATTTGCCCGCGGATTGACCGATGTTTGATGAACAAGTGGAACCTTTAGCTCAACAGGATCTTCAATCGTTAACACATTTTTTTCCATCGTATTAACACGCCTCAGAAGTGCATAAAGCGTTGTTGTTTTTCCTGCGCCTGTTGGACCTGTTGCAAGTATAATGCCAAATGGCGAGTTTATGGCTTTTTCAATAATCTCAAGCTGCGGCTTTTTAAAACCGATCTCTGTTAGAGATATCTGCCTTTGAGCTCCACCCAAAATCCTCATAACCAGATTTTCACCATACAGCGTTGGAACCGTTGAAACCCTGAAGTCAAATTTCTCATGCAGAAACTCATAGCTCATAGAGCCATCCTGCGGTATGTTTGTTGTTGCTATATCCATCGAGCTTTTTACCTTGACCGTTGACACAAGCCTTGAATGAGCTGAAATAGGGAAGCTGTAAAATATATGCAAAACACCATCGATTCTGTATGAAACAAGGCTTACCTCTTTCATCGGATTTATGTGAATATCGCTTGCGCCTTTATCTATTGCATCCTCAATAATCATATTGATGAGATTTTCAACCGACACCTCTCTATCTTTTAAAATATTTTCAATGGCGTTGTTGATTGCTTTCTCAACGGGGTTTTCTGCAAGATAATAGGCACGCTCAACCTTTTTTGCAAGACTTGAAGCTGCAGCTATTTTAAATTCAACACCGCCTTTTGCAAATCGCTGCACCATAGTTTTTATACGCTCATCATAGGGGTCTGCTATGGCAACAATAAGCTTTGAGTCTTCTTTTAAAATCGGCAAAACATTGTTTTGAATGGCAAAGGCCTTGGGTATTGCATTAAGCGCTTCAACGGCAGGCGTAATGTTATCTATATCTATAAATTCAACACCCGACTGCTTTGCTAAAACCTCAGCAACCTCTTTATCTGTTACAAAACCCAGATCGAGCAAAACATCGCCCAGTCGTTTTTTAAGGGATTGCTGAACCTTTATGGCGTAATTTATGTGCTCCTCTGTTATAAACCCATGCTCTTTTAACAACTGACCTATCGGCTTTGCCATTAAAATTTCTCTCCTTCTACCTTAAAGCTTGCCTTTAGAATAGCCATATTTTCTTCATCTGTGTAGTTCAGATCTGCTTTAGGCTGTTTAACCTTTTTTGTTAGCTCACCCATAAATTCCTTCACCAGCTCCTTTGATTTTTTATAACTGCAGTTGCAGGTAAGTAAAAGCTTAATGCTGTATTGGTCGCTGCTTTGTAATGCATTATTGTTAGCCTGAGAATATGGATTGCTATTAGAGCTTTTTTGAGCATTTTTTGAAACACCAAGCTCTTCAAGCTTAAAGGGCTGTGGTATAATGGCTGTTATAAAATTCAACAATTTAGGTAGATCAAGCTGTTTGTTTTCAAGTTTTATCAGCTGGTCTATTTTTTTAAGGTTTTCTTTTTCCTCTTCAGATGGAATTGAAGAATTTACATAACTGTTCAAGCTTTTATAAAAAGCCATTTTTTGGTCAAATTGCGATTTTAAATTTTTATAGCTGCTGTATTTTTGATAGGCAAACAACAAAACCACTACAGCAAAAAATACACTGACAAACAAAGCTACCTTAGATAATTCATAAGAGAGGTTTTTGTTAATATAATCAGCATCTAAAAAATCAAAATTTTTGTCGATATTGCAAAGAGCGACAAATATCTCATTATCCTTTAAGATACATCTATTTTCGCCTCCAAGCTCCTCTTCCTCATAGGGCGATAATCTTCGAGAGGAGATAACGCCGTCTTCTGTAGCAAGATCGACCCTGAGATTATCATAAACAAAAACGGCCTCTTCTGCGTTTGTTGCTTTTTTGCAGTAATTTAAGACAGCTATTTCAACAGGCATCACAGCTTCTACTACAAAAAACCTCTTTATAGCCTCAATCCTGTGCAAATCAGACTTTGGCACACCGCAGATAAACACATCTGCAACATCCCTCATATTGACTATACTAAATCTAAAATCAAAATCCTCGGCAAATACTGCCTGCTCGTTCAGGTATCTTCTTATAGCTAACTTCAAAAACTTTTTATTTTTAATTCTGAATGTTGTTCTGTCAAAATAGGTTAGCTCACTCAAAAAGCCAACAACAGCCCTGTTTAGCTTATACTTGCTTTTTAGCTGGCTTAATTTATCAAATGGACAGACATCTGTTTTCTTTACTCTTCCTTTTTTAATAACAGCATAACGAACATCGTCTGAGGATGTTAGAATTATAACGACACCGTTTTTAAAGCCACCAATTCTATACATCACTTAAAGTTAGCAAAAATAATACCTTATTTAATCGTCTCACCCATCTTAAAGATCGGCAGATACATAGAAATAACTAAAAATCCAATCGCACCACCAAGCACAATAATAATGATAGGCTCTATCATTGAGGTTAAATTTTTGACAGCATCATCCACTTCAGCCTCATAATAATGAGAAATCTTTTGCATCATCTCATCCAGTGTTCCTGTCTCCTCACCCACAGCAACCATCTGAATGACCATATCGGGAAACTCACCAGAATAAGACATGGCATACGATAAATTTTCACCCTTTTTGACCATATCCTTAACTTCAAGCAGCGTCTCCTCAATCACTAAATTGCCAGCCGTTTTTGCCGATATATCCAAAGCATCAAGAATATCTATACCGCTTGCACTCAAAGAGGCAAGAATCGTTGTAAAGTTTGCTATTGAGCCTTTTTTTGCCAGTATGCCAAAAACAGGCAGATGTAGAAGGAGTTTGTCCATAAATCGCCTAAAACCAATAAACCGCTTATAAGAGAATCGCACACCAATAACAAAGGCTATAATACCTGCCAGCATATATAAAAAATTGTGTTTCATAAACATACTGATGTTTATGACAATCTGGGTTGGGAGAGGTAATTCCATACCGCTTGAGGTATATAGATTTGCAAATGTAGGAATAACAAAGGTCATAATAAGGGCAATAACGCCAACAGCAACAATCGTAACAATCGTGGGATAAATCAATGCACCTTTGACTTTTCTTTTCAAAGCTATATGCTTTTCCATCATATCGGCAAGCCTTTGCAAAACGCCATCTAAGTTACCTGTTTGCTCGCCTGCATTAACCATATGGATATACATGGGAGAAAATACAGTTTTATGATGATTTAAAGCCTGGGAAAGGCTTGCGCCACCCTCAACACGTAACTTGATGTCGTATAAAATTTCACCCATCTTTTTTGACTCTGCCTGCTCAGCCATAATATTAAGCGACTCATCCAGCGGCAAACCGCTTGATAACATACTTGCAAGCTGCTTTGTAACAACCATCAGCTCTTTCTCTTTAATCTTCGGTTTCAAAAATGGCAGCTCTATATCTTTTGGTGCAGGTTTAAGCTTAATAACAGATATTCTTTTGCTTTTGAGTTTAGCAAGCGCCTCATTCCTGTTTGCCGCTATAATCTCACCTTTTCTTGTTCTGCCCTTTTGATCTCTACCTTTCCAGCGAAAATACGGCATAAACTACCCCTTTGCGTATTTTATCTTGTCAAGCTCACGCTGCAGTGCTTTTTTATCGTTTGAGGCATCCAAAGCAGACTCATAACTGATCAAGCCCTTTTTATACAATCCAACAATCGATTGATTCATAGTCATCATGCCTGTCTCAGCCTGCCCCATCTGCATGGTTGAATAGATCTGTGGGATTTTATTCTCTCTGATTAGGTTTCTGATTGCGGGGGTTGGTATCATAATCTCCATCGCAAGCACCCTGCCCTTGCCATCCTTCCTCTTAATTAAAGTTTGTGAGACAACACCCTGAAGTGAGACAGACAATTGGGTTCTAACCTGTTCCTGTTGATTAGGAGGGAATACATCAACAATTCTGTTGATTGTTTCTGGTGCTGAGTTTGTATGCAGTGTTGCAAAAACAAGATGGCCTGTCTCTGCAACGGTTAATGCTGCCTGAATGGTTTCTAAATCCCTCATCTCACCAACCAAAATAACATCCGGATCCTGCCTTAGAATATGCTTTAGAGCCGAAGCAAAACTCAATACATCACTGCCAACCTCTCTTTGATCGATTAAAGCCATTTTGTGGGAGTATGTAAACTCAATTGGGTCCTCTATCGTTATTATATGCACCTTCCGCTCTTTGTTAATCTTATCAATTAAAGCGGCAAGTGTGGTTGACTTTCCACTGCCTGTGGGGCCTGTCACAAGCACAAGGCCTTTTTTCAAACTTGCAAATTTTTGCACAACAGGAGGAATGCCCAACTGCTCAAACGGCGGTATCTCGTAGGGAATCATCCTGAACGCTCCTGCAACAGAGCCACGCTGGATATACACATTAGCTCTAAAACGGGAGAGTCTTTGTATTCCAAAGGAAAAATCAACATCAAACTGTTCCTCAAGCTTTTTTTTCTGAAGCTCAGTCATAACGCTGTAGCAGAGGTTTTGAGCCTCAGCAGGTGTTAATGGATCGTATTCATCAAGGTCTACTAAATCACCGTGTAATCTTATTTTTGGCTTTGCCCCTGCCGTTATATGCAAATCCGAACCACCTTCAGAAATCAACTTTTCAAGTAGCTCTACAAGGTCATTTGGAATCTTTCCCATATAAAACTCCTTATGCTATTTATTTAAATGTAACATTCATAACTTCTTCTATTGTTGTAACACCCTCTTTGATTTTCTTAAGACCACTTGTTCTCAAAGTTGACATACCTTCCTTAATTGCCTGATTTCTCAACTCCTCAACACTTGCTCCCTCAAGTATCATCCTCCTGATTGTATCTGAAACAGGCATTACCTCATACAAAGCAATTCTGCCTTTATAACCCGTGTCGTTGCAGTTATCACACCCTTTACCTTTAAACACTTTAACTGTTTTTGCCTCTTCTTTAGAAAACCCTATCTCCTCCAATGCTGCAGGCGGAATATCTAACTGCGTTTTACAGTAGGGGCATATCTTTCTTACAAGCCTTTGAGCAAGCACCAATATAAGGCTTGAGGCAATTAAATAGCGTTCAACTCCCATATCCGCAAGCCTCATCACTGTTGAGGGTGCATCGTTTGTATGGAGTGTTGAAAATACAAGATGGCCTGTTAAAGCTGCCCTTATGGCTATTTCTGCTGTTTCGCTATCCCTGATTTCTCCAACCATTATTACATCAGGATCCTGACGCAAAAATGATCTTAAAGCCGATGCAAATGTTAAGCCTATATCCTCTCTAACATGCACCTGATTGATACCCTCGATGTTATACTCAACTGGATCTTCAGCTGTCATTATATTTACATCTTCTCTGTTTATTTTATTCAATGATGCATACAGTGTCGTTGTTTTACCTGAACCTGTTGGGCCTGTAACTAAAATCATACCGTATGGTTTATGTATGGCATCCATATACCGTTTCAAATCGTTTCTTTCAAAACCCAGTTGCTCAAGCTCAACTCTGACTGAGCTTCGATCCAATATTCTCATAACAACTTTTTCGCCAAATACGGTAGGTAGCGTAGAAACCCTCAAATCGATATCCTTACCTGCTGACTTAATTCTAATCCTTCCATCCTGCGGCAGCCTTTTTTCTGCTATATTGAGTTTAGACATAATCTTAAAACGGGAGACAAGCTTTGGAGCCATACTTCTTGCAAATGTCATAACGGTTTTGAGTTTGCCATCTATTCTGTATCTAATCCTTAACTCATTTTCGTAAGGCTCTATATGGATATCACTTGCACCGCTTGAAACAGCCCTTGATAAAACAGTATTGGCAAGTTTAATAATAGGCTCATCTTCTGCGGATTTTTCTAAATCCTCTACATTTAACTCCTCCTCGTCCTTTAAAACATCTATTTCGGAGGAATACTCGGTCAACTCATCGGCTATCTCTTCAAGCTCTTTTGAGGTGCCGTAATATTTATCAATTGCTCTGATAATTGCCCTTTCGTTTGAAAAAAGCGGGACAACATTCATGCCTGTAACAAATCTAACCTCATCTAAAGCCAGAATATTTGTAGGATCTGAAACAGCAACCTTAAGCTTATTTTTCTCTATGGCTACGGGGATTAAGGTGTATTTTTTGGCAATCTGTGCGGGAACCTTTTTTATTACTTCATTTGGAATTTCAATATCTGATAAATCTATTGGCTCAACACCGTACTGTTTGCTTAAAAATTCGTTTAATGTTTTTTCTGAAACAAAACCCTTTTCTACTAAGATTGTGCCTAATTTCTTTTTTGATTTCTTTTGCTCCTCAAGCGCCTCATCAAGCTGTTGCTGGGTAATAATATTATTCCATAAAAGAAGCTGACCAAGTAGCGTTGTCATAACTCAATATCCTTTAGCAAGTTTTCTGCTGCTATTTTATCAAACTCAACACCATGCCATATTTTGAATGCATAAAAAGCCTGTGACACAAACATTCCCATGCCGTTTATAGCGGCAAGCCCAAGCTTTGATGCTTCTTTTACAAGCGGTGTATCAAAGTATATTACATCAACAACAATTGCGTCTTTTTTAAGTATTGCAGGTTTAATCGGTAAAGATTCTTTATCAATACCAACGCTTGTGGTATTAATCAAAACATCGGCTTCTTTTATAATTGCATCATCCAGTAAACCTACTTTAATGTTAAGTTTTCCTGCAAACTTCTCTTTTAGTCTTTCTGCTTTTTGAAGTGTTCTGTTGAGTAAAAAGATGTTTTCTATGCCAAGTTTATACAGGCCATATAACACACTTACAGCTGTTCCGCCAGCACCAAGCACCACAACTGTATCACTATCAGAGCAAAACTTTGCATACTCATCAAATAGATCGATAAAACCAAGATAATCGGTGTTATAGCCAATAAGCCTGCCGTTTTCATTTTTAACTGTATTAACGCTTTCTAAAAAAGCCGTATCATCATCGCCTATTTCATCTACATACCTGAAGGCATCCTCTTTAAAAGGCAATGTAATGTTGCATCCTTTAATTGAAAGTGCTTTAACGCTTTCAAGGGCTTTTTTAATATCTTCAACCTCAAAAGCCACATAAACTGCATCAATACCGTAATACTCAAACATAAAATTATGCAAAATTGGTGATAAGCTATGTTTTACAGGATTACCAAATATACAGAATATATCAGTATTAGCTGTAATATACATCTATCCTCCTGCGGTTTTCATCTATCTGAGTAAACTCAACAATTATATCTGCTTCGATGCCACCTTTGGGCCATTCTATCAAAAAAATACCACCACTTTCAATCATTTCAAAAATACCTGTTTCATACACAAAATCCTCATCAATCCTGTATAAGTCTATATGGTGAATATTGCCATAACTATTAATAATTGTGAAAGATGGGCTACCGTCAAACTCACTTTCTCCTATACCAAAACTTTCAAGAATAAATCTTACAAAAGTTGTCTTGCCACTTCCAAGATCGCCTTTTAAAAAAACCACAACCCTATCTTTGCCTTTTAAAAACCTATCTGCAAATTTATAAGCTATTTTTTTTGTGGTTTCAATATTATCACTCTCAAAGCTGTCTTTCTTTGTCATGGTTTATTTTATACTATGAATAACTTTTTAATTCAAGCCCCCCCGAGCCGTTAAATTTATCAAGAGTGTTTTAATTTGAAAAAATCAATATACCTAAAAACTTATGTATAATCAAACCTCAACTTTTTCTAAATTTAACGGCTCGGGAAATTGACTTCTGTGACTAAATTATCTATACTCTATCAGCTATGAAAGCAAAAGAAATAATAAAAAAGCCTGAAATCATCATAGCTTTTATAGGTTTTTGTCTTACAACGCTTCAATTTGTGCTTATGCTTAACAGTAGAAATATCTGCACAGCTGAAGGCTGCAGAATTATAGAACAAAGTTTAAAAATAGATGAAATATATGTAGTTATGGCAGGAGGAGTTTTATTCGGGATACTAACCCTGCTTTATTCTAATCTATCGGTTTTAACATTCTACAAAAAAGACATATCTCTTTTATCAAATATTGCCGATTACTTAACTGCAGCAGCGTTATCCATTGAAGGTGTGCTTGTAGGTTATCAGTTGTTTGTAGCACAGAAAATCTGCCTATTTTGCATTTCTGTTTTTACATTGATTTTTACATTAGCATTGATAAGACTGATAAAGAAAAACTTTATACTTACAATCGGATTTATATCCTTTTTTGGCATACTTACAACTATGTCAATACTTACATATCAGACAAAACCAAATCCTTTGAAAGAAGGCCTAATCATTATTCATAAACAGGGATGCCCTCACTGTGAGGAGGTAATAAATAAACTTAAACAAACTATAAAAAATAAACAGTTAAAAGTAATCTTTAAAACGCCACAGCAAGAAAAGGCACTGCTTGATATCTTTAACATTGATGTTGTGCCTGTAATGGTTGTAAATACAAAAAGCAAAAAAACAATAATCATTGGCGAGGATGCAATATTAAACTATTTATCAGACAAAGCTACAAACAATAATTTAAACTACATTATCAATGACAAAAAAGGCTTTGATTTTGACGAAGGCGTGTGTAAAATAAGTGGGAAGTGTGATTAACCCGACCACCAGGCCAGTCTATTAACTTGGCTGGGTTGATAAAGCAAACTGAAATAATAAAGCCAGTGCAGACTATAAAGGGGTCTGGTGGTCGGGGTCTAATGTTCAGAATAGTGGTAGAGTGAATGAAAATTCTTGTTATTCAATTAAGACAATTAGGCGATGTGTTGCTTTCAAGCTCCATACCAAGGGCAATTAAAACTGTTTATCCGCAGGTAAAGGTTGATTTTTTAACCTCAAAGGCTGCAAAAGATATTCTCACCCTAAACCCCTACATAGATAATCTCATAACATTAAAAAATGGTTTTTTAGAAGAAGCAAAAGCTTGGATAACTATAAGAAAGCAAAAATACGATGCTATTTTAGATCTTCAAAGAACGGCAAGAAGCCAACGTATAACACTCTTCTCCAATGCCAAAATCAGGGCAGCTTTTTTTAAAAAAGGAACAAATCTTTTTTATAACACACTCATCCAACAAACCTTTAAAGATTATACAACTTTTGAGCGATTGGAGATTCTCAAAGCAGTTGGCATAGAAAATCCCCCTAAGTTTATGCCAGAGCTTTATTTTAACCAAAAAGACAAAGCGTTTATTTTAAATTATCTTCAATCAAAAAATATAAAAAACTACTTTGTTGTTTCTCCAACGGCAAGAAAAACCCATAAAATGTGGTCTGCAGAGGAGTTTGGTAAATTATCAAAAAAAATTGCTGAGACTTTCAAGTTAACCCCAATTATTATCTATGGTTCAGATAAAGAAAAACCGATTGCCTCAATATGCAGAAAGTTTTCTGGCGGCATCTTAATAGAAAAGCCCTTCACAATCAAACAAACAGCCGCTTTAATTAAAGATGCATTCTGTGTGGTGGGCAACGATTCATTCGTATGTCACATAGGCGTTAGTCAAAAAACAAAAACAGCCGTTATAGGCGGTCCAACAGGCGGCTGGTTTTTAGAAAACGACAAAACCAAGGTATTCTATAAAGGCCTTGACTGCCAGCCCTGCAACAATCCCAAAAACTGCCCATACAACCTAAAATGCTACAGAGATCTAAAACACACTGAAATTGCCGATAGGGTGATAGAATTCTTATCTAACTAAGTTATATAGGACATCTGCGGTCATCGAAGAAGGCTCTTTTTTAATGGCATCAAAGACAGCAATAATCTTAAATTCGCCTTTTTCAAAAAGATAAACACCGTTTTGATTTGATGGGTTATTTATAACATCTATACCTACAGGCTTTCCACTCATTTCAACTATAGCGTTATTTTTTATAATCAAAACCGTCTTTAGATTGCCAAATTTTTCAAGATACGATTCAACTATCAGTGCCTTTTTGCTATTTATAGTTTTGTTTTTTGCACCAGTAACCATCAACTCTTCGTATCTTTTCTGTAGTTCGCTTGTTATGCTTTTAAACAGCTCGTTCTGCCTTTTTAGTGAAATATTTTCCTCTTTGAGTTGATTTAAAGACTCATAAATATCCCTGACATCATCCACTGTTTTAATCTTCGACAATCTTTTTTCGATAATCCTTTGAGCTACAATAAAATCTTCCGAGGCTATAAATTTTGCAGCGGCATCGATTATCTGTTCTTTTAAACCACCCTTTTCTTTTCTTATCTCTTCAATTAATATATTGCAGCCTTTTGAGTGCTTGTATGTGCGGGATGATAAAATTGCATCCATAATGTCGGCAACTGCAACAACATCTACATAATCTTCAAAATCTATCGGGCTATTTTCAGGGTATCCTTTTCCATTCCTCTTTCTGTGGTGAAGAAGTGCTATTTGAACAACGATGTCACTACATCCAAAAGATTGTAAAATCTCATAACTCTCATTCACATGTTTTTTGATGAGTTCAAACTCTCCATTGCTAAGCTTTCCGCGTTTTTTTAATACATCCAAAGGCAGCAAAAGTTTTCCTATATCATGTAACATTGCTCCTATTTTTATCTGCGTAATCAACTTTTTATCAAAACCCAATCCTTTAGCAATAAAATAGGAGTACACCCTGACCCTGAATGAATGACTGTATGTTTCTTTATCGAAGTTGTAAAGAAGCCTTAAAAGAAACCTTAAATTTTCAAATTTATTAATCTGTCTACTAAATCTTAACCTTAAAATTTTCAAAATAATATCTGTGACAGAAATAATATACGGCTTTGTATCTTCGTCAAAAACAGCTATTATTTTACTATCACCGACATTTTCCACAACAAATCTGCTAAACCTGATATCGCCAAAAAGACTCTTTGCAAGCTTTATATCTTCATATATTCCCGTTTTAAACTCGCCTAAATTGCTGTCAAAAAAATTTTCGGGTTGTTGTTTTACAACTCTACCATCTTTAACAACACACAAACCTTTGCATCCAAAAGAACCAATAGTATCAAAGGCTACCTCAACAGGATTAATACCTTCACTTTTGTTAAGAAAGCTATCTATAGATGCAATAAGACCTATCATCTCTTCATGTTGGCGGGCAAGGTTTTTAACAAGATGTGTAATCTTCATGCCAATACAGCTACCATATTGCTACTTTTTTCTTTTAATTCCTCATGATGCTCCTTGAAAAATTTTACTATATTTATACCAAACCTATCAAGAAACACCTTATAGGCATGATAGCTTATATCATCTATAGAATAACTGCCCCACATATAACCCAATATTCTTGCAAATAAAACCGATGTATGCAAAACATATATCGACGCATCAAAGCTTGACGATCGTTTTGGATAGAGAAAATCTCTTATGATTTGAGCGACTCTTTGTGGTATGTTCCACATCGTTGCCAATTTATAGGAAACCTCCTGGGCTCTTGCAGGTAAAACATCAACAGCCTCAGACTCAAACACACCGCCATTTTTAGCCCTATTTACAACCTCAGAAAATTCATCTTTCATATATTGAGCATAAAACATATAACCTATTGAGTGCAAAATTGCTGTAAGTGGAGCAGAGGTAACAACCTGAAGTTTATCTTCAAGAAATGTTGCAATGGCATAGGTAGCTATAGCGTATTTGTATAGATCTTTTATAAAGGGCGATGAAAACTTATTTAAGCAAGAAACGCTTAAAGAGATACTCATAATTTCCTGACTACCCAAAACAACAGCAGCCTTTTCAACACTTTTAACCTTACCTTTTAATCCAAAAAACGCTGAATTTGCAAGTTTAAGAATCTTTGCAGATATAGCAGGGTCTTTTTTAATCTCTCTCACAATTCTGTTAAAAGAAGCATCACGATTTATAAGCATTATGATGTTTGATTGAACCTCAGGCAGACTCAATATCTCAACATTACCATCCAAGGAGGACAAAAACTCCTCTTCTGTGTATTTTAAGATTTTGGATTGTTTCTCAAGCTGAGTAAATTCTTCAGTTAACCTTTCTATTTCTTCTTTATCGGAGTAGTTTCTGTTCTCTGCAATCCATTTTGCATCACCCAATGTCAAATAGGGTTCAACCTTTTTTCTCAATGAGGTAAAATAAAGCTTGCCTAATTGCGATCTAAACGCCTTTAAAATAGCAAATACAGGCTCTGATTTATGCGAGCCTTTTGCTTTATCTTCACTACTTTCCTGCCTGCTATACTCCTTTGCAACAATGATTTCCTTTTGGCTGGAAATCTCTTTTTTGTTATTTTTTAGCTGAACAATCTCAACGCTATTTAAGGATATATCATCGCTTGTAAGATGCTCCTTTATATACACTTCCACCTTTTCTTTTAAAATCTTTACTCCTCTACCGTCTTTCTGGTTTGACGGAATTATAGCCACATAGGCGTTTGGAACAACCATAAATATGTCTGACCTTTTGAGACTGTAATATAAACCCACAAGCAAATGGTGAAGGTTGAATATTTTTGCATCATCAAACCTATTAAACTTTACAAAAATTACATTATAATCAGAAAAATGTTTTAAAAAAGCTTCTGCTTCTTTCATTGTATAGATAGGCAAGTCGCTATAGGCAAACTCTTTTTTTATAATCTCAACAACATCGGACGGTTTTTCTGCCACTATATCCACACCAAGCTTATCCCAGATGGCAAAATAACCCTTTTTGCTTATAGCTATTAGCTTTGACCTGCTTAGATTTTCGCTTATTCTTCTAAGCAAAACGGATAGCTCTCTAAATTTAGGGTCTATATCCAGAACAACAAAATCAACCTCACCAAGGTCTGAGAAGGTAAGGTTTGAGGGTTTGAAGCCTTTTACCTCAAGGGATGTTTTTTTAAGATGCTTCAGTAAAACAAACCCGCGCTGAGGATCGTCAAAAACCGCAACAATGCTGCCTTTTTGCTTAAGCGCTTTGCCGCAACATACACAGTATTTACTATCCTTTGGATTATAACAGCCACACTCGCACTTTATAAAACTATTCATCTATTACATAATAGCAAACTTTTATCTTTTGTAAACAAAAAGAAATATAATTTTTATTTTACATGTCCTATAAAAGGTACGCTCAACTTCTGTTTTTTAGGCTCTAAAGCAGGAAGTGTAGATGCGATAGATATACTGTGTCTGCCAAATTTTGTATTTACATAATCAATAATACCATACAGGAGGGCACTCTTTTTTAAATAAGTAAAATCCTCAAATAAATCGTATCTTTTTTTTGTTGTAAGGTTTAGCAAAACAACACCCGTTTGCCTGTAGCTTCTCTCTTCTTTATAGATTCTTTCAAACCCTATTCTTGCGTATTCCAAAAGATGGGAGGTTATATTTGTGGGTGTTCTTAGTTTGAGTTTTATGTTTTCTGTTGCAAAGTTATCTGTCTTTAAAAATACAGCAATACGGGATGGAGCAAGTGCATATCTGCGCGCCTTAAATGCAGCATCCTCTACATTTTTTGCAATTTTAGCAAACAGCATGTTTTTATCGGCAATGGGCTTAAAACTTGTGGCTTTACTGATAGGTTTATAAGAGGATTTATAAGAAGGGTCGACATTAAACACCTTTTCTCCTCTTAATTCCCTGTGAATCTGAATGTATGGTTTTGAGAGTATTCTGGATAGAAATGCAATATCTGTCTTTGCAAACTCAATAGCCGTATAAATATTGAATTTGGCAAGCAACGCCTCTGTATTTGGTCCAATACCCCACACACTACCCACAGGAATATTAAGGTAGTTTTGTATCTCTTTAGCTTTTATAACAACAATGCCACCTGGTTTTTTTAATTTTGATGCAATTTTTGCAAGCACCTTTGTTGGTGCAACACCTAAAGAAACAGAAATCCCAAGCTCTTCTTTAATACTCTTCTGTATCAAAACAGCAAGCTCTCTGTAGCTTTTTTTATAAAAAGCCCTTAAGCCTTTTAAATCAACAAAAGCCTCATCTATCGAATACTCCTCCACCACAGGGGAAAATCTCCTCAAAATATCAAATATCCTAACAGAAAACATACTGTATTTTTCATAATCTGAATTAAGCACAACAACCCCGGGAAACTGTTTCTTTATATCTACAATTCGCATGCCTCTTTTTATACCCAAAGCTTTTGCCTCATAGCTTAAAGCCGTAGCTATACCACGCTCTTTTCCAACAACAACCGCCTTACCCCTAAGCAGCGGATTTGTTGCCCTTTCGCACTCCACAAAAAAGGCATCTGCATCTATATGAGCTATGGCATCAGGCCAACTTGACACACAAAATACACCCATTTTATCTGTATTTTCTTATAACCCCCACAACAACACCGGCTATACAAAGCTCCTGAGAGGGTTTGATAGGTTTATATTTTGGGTTTGCCGCAATCAGTATGTAGCGATCACCGTTTTTTGTTTTTTGTCTTTTTAAATATTTTAAAGTCCACTCACCATCAACACTTGCAACTACTATATCTCCATCTTTTGGCTGTTTTGACCTATCAACAAGCACAAAATCACCTGCAAGAATACCCGCATTGACCATAGAATCACCCGTTACCTTCAACATAAATGTAGCAGAAGGATTATCAACCAAAAAACTATCCAGCGAAACGGTATCTATCAGCTCCTCCTCAGCAGGAGATGGAAAGCCAGCCTTTATCTCACCAAGGATCTTTATACTCCCCGGCATTAGCTCAAATCTCAACTTACCATTTCTATCTTTTTTCAAAAACCCCTCATCTATCAACCTACTAATCGTTTTGAATACAGCGTTTTTGGACTTTACACCAAACAGTTTGCACATCTGTGAATAGCTTGGCATGGTGCCGTTTTCTAAAAAATATCCCTCCAATATTTTTAACCTCTTTTTCAACCTTTCATCCATACAGCAATTTTAGTAAACGATTGTTCACCTATCAAGTTATTTTATTTATAATTAAAAAAGGTTGAAATAATAAAAGAATGAATTATAATCAAGCTCAGTTTGACAAGAAGGAGGTTGGCTTATGCTGTTTAAACTGTTTAGCTTTACAGCTATAACTTTTCTGCTTTACTTCATATTTGGTATTGTAAGTTATCTAACTTATAAGGATTTTTTTGAGCACCACTTTATTCTTCTATTTACAGGCTCATCCTTATTATTTGCTTTAATTAACTTCATTTACTACTACAGACAACTCATCTCTCAGGTGGATAAAATTAACAAAGAATTCAAAGAAATATTAGAGGATGAAAGAATCGATCTAATAAAGGAGATAAAAACACCCGGATTGCCGTTTGTTGAGACATTTATAAAAACATTTAAGGAGTTTATGAACACAACGGTAAGCGAAATTATTACAGCGGCAGGAAAAGCCAGTGTGTTCAACGCTAAATTCAATCATGAACTTAAAAAAACAATCGAGGCCATAAATGAGAATATGTCTCAATTTGATGCAATAAACGCTACCATGAAAGATGCCTCCCATGCCATCACAGATATCTCAACAAATGTTGAAGAATTCAGCAACTTCATGAATGAGATAAACGAGGCAAGTAAAGAAGTGCTTGAGGTATCACAGAATGTTGAAGAAAGCATGAACAAAAATGTGGAGATGATGGAGGAAGGCAAAAATCTTATCAATCAATTAGATGACAACTTAAAAAACATTTCAAACATTGTCGATGTAATAAACGATATAGCCGATCAGACAAACCTACTTGCACTAAATGCTGCAATTGAGGCAGCAAGAGCCGGTGAGGCTGGACGAGGCTTTGCTGTGGTTGCTGATGAGGTTAGAAAATTAGCAGAAAAAACGCAATCAAACGCATCAGAAATATATGAAATGATAAGAACAGTTAGCACCAATGCAGAAAAACTTATAGACCAGAATATAAAAATTGCTGAGCAGATCAAAAAAAGTGGAGAAGAAACATCAAAAATCAAAGACACATTCGAAAATGTCGTTGCAGAAATCGATAAGGCAAGCCAGATGCTTCACACCATAACAGCAGCCGTAGAGGAGCAGTCAGCATCAATCGAGGAGGTTACCCAAACAGTTGAAACTGTCACAGCATCCACACGAGAGGTGGTAGATAACCTGAATAATGTAGCAAGCCAGAGTGTTGATTTAAGTGAGGTTTCAGACAGAGCATTTAAGATGCTACAAAAATTAAAAATCAAGCATCCAATGGAGGATATCTACAAACTTCTAAGGGATGCCAAAGAAGAAATTGAACAAACAATAGAAAAAGCAATCAAAGATGGCGTGATATCATCGGCTGATATATGGGATAGAAATTACAGACCCATACCAAACACCAATCCTCAGAAATATGAAACTCGCTTCACAGATTTTGTCAAAAAGTATATTCAGCCGATTGAGGATAAATATCTTGCAAAAAACAGTAAATTTAAATACTTCCTGCTTGTTGACGATAACGGATATGCTGCAGCACACAATTCAATCTATGATAAACCCTTAACAGGAGATTATGAAAAAGACCTTATAGGCAATAGGTCAAAGAGAAAATTTGATGATCCGGTTGGTCTTGCATGCGCTAAAAATACAGAACCGCTACTTGTACAGACATATCTGAGGGATACAGGAAACGCCATGTATGATATGTCGGTGCCTATTTATGTTGAAGGCAGACATTGGGGTGGCCTGCGCGTGGGAGTTGAAGTCTAAGCCCGGCCTAAACCGGGCTTTTTTATTCAAAAATCTTCTTTAGCATCCTTTTTTCTGTTTCTTCAACAATCTCCATGGCTTTTTTTAATCTCGCCGCTAAATATCTTTGCCATCAGGCCGATGTTCATCTTTGAGATATAAATCCCATCGTTTCTTTCGCTGACAGACCAAGAGCATGGCATAATACCTGCCATGGCATTTGTTGCACTTATAACCCGTGCGGCCAATTTGGCATTGCAGATAAAATACACCATAAGCTTGTTGATATTATCAACATCAAGATTTCTACTTTCAAATACCTTATAAAAATTCCATTTATCAAAGGGAAAACCCCAGCCCTCACTTTCAAATTGAGGAATAACCCTTTATATAGCCTCACAGGTTTCATCAAAGCTCTTCGGACTTTTGATGTCGATAACCATCTTGTTTCTAAACAGATATAATACACCTGCAGTTTCCGCTGCAACACCAGCTGCTGCTGCAGTTAATAAACTTTTTATACCCATAAAACACCTCCAAAACATTAAATTCTCTTTAACTAAAAAGGGATTTTACACTTCTTTAAAAAATCTTCAAGAATTTGATTTGCTTAAAAACAGCTTTTTTATTATACTGAAATACATGAGAAAAATTGTTCTGACTATTCTCTTTTTTCTTTTTGCTATAGTATCACACGCTGATAATGCCATTCACATCAAAGCAGACCACATCTCTTTTAATAAACAGACAAACACTTACACTGCATACGGAAATTGCACGATTATAAATGACAACATAACAGTTAATGCAGATTTTGTTAGCTACAACACCACCACATATAGACTTGAGGCAAAAAATAACATATTAATCACATTTAAAAACGGCGACTGGATAAAAGGCAAGTATGCTATAATAAATTATTCAACATACAAAGGCTTTGTGGATAATGCCGTTATATACACAAAAAGCAACAATCTATATACAAGAGCAAAAAAGGTTATTTTATACGACAAAAATCATTACTATTTAAAAAATGGAGTTATCACAAGCTGCAGATGCAAAGATTTTATAGACTTTAAAGAGGGAGCATATCCCAAATGGAGTATATGGGCCAAAAATACATATATCAAAAAAGACGATTACATATTTGCTTATCCTGTTGTTTTACAGGCAAGAAGTGTTCCAGTATTTGCTTCACCGTTTATCAGAAGAAGTCTAAATAAAAAAAGAAAAACAGGATTTTTGATGCCGCAGCTGGGGTTTTCATCAAAAGACGGATATCAATATATTCAACCATTCTTCATAAATATATCTCCATCTGAGGATATCACGCTCTATCCATTTAGCTTTTCTCGCCTTGGAGATGGTATAAAAGGTCAGTATAGATTTTACTGGACAAAGCACTCAAAAGGCGAGTGGAATATCACTATCCTTAAAGAAAAAAAGCCATTTGGAACCAATGAAAACAAAAAAACAAGGATAAATCTAAAAGCCCAACAGTGGGCTGATTTTGGCAAATACGGTTATTTCAAATACGACATAAACATCGTCAATAATAAAGATAATCTTAAGGTTATAAACCAGAACAAGCTCACACTAAGTTCTGATAGATACACGACATCAAAAGCATCGTATTATATAGCAAAAAACAGCTACTATCTATCACTTTATGCTTACTACTATCAGGATTTAATTGCAAAAAACAACAAAGAAACCCTTCAAAAACTTCCGGTATTGGAGTTTGGTGCCATAAACAAAAAACTCTACAAAAATCTAACGCTGGATTTTTCTCAAACCCTATCCAACAACTTTAGAATCACAGGAAACAGGGGCTATTATTCCTTAACTGAAGCATTTCTCTCATACCCTTTTAAGGTTTCATTTTTAAACATAACTCCAAAAGCAGGATTTCATGAGATTTATGCAAACTGGAAAAACAGCGATACAAACCAGAAGTTTTCAAGAAAGAGTTTTGTTCCAGATTATTCAATTACTGCAAGCAGTTCGATATACGGGATATTTTTAACAAATAACAAAAAAGGATTTCTTGGATTGAAGCATACAATAACGCCTACTATTTCATATCACTACATCCCCAAAAGAAGGCAGGATTTTGCAGATTTTGTGCCAACATTTTCAAAAACAAATGAGATCAACTTTACACTTGAAAACAGTCTAAATGCCAAGTTTTTTGAGGATAATCAAACCAGATACAGAAAGGTGTTTTACAACAAAATAAGCATCGTTTATGACTACACTAATTCATACAAAACAAGAATAAAACCAATTTATGAAGAAACAACAATTAAGCCATTCGATTTTCTGAGCTTTACATCTCAGGCACACTACTTTATACACAAACACACCTTTATCGACTCAACAGAAACGGTGAGTCTATCTTTTGACAGAGCTGGATTATCTGCAGGCTATACCATGAGCAAACCCTATCCTGACCTGAATATGACAGATGAAAGTATCAACGGTAAAGTTTATTTTTATCCCACAAAAAAGCTTTATACATACGCGTCGTTTGAAAAAAGTATTATACACTCCTATTATCCATCCAAAAAATTTGGCTTTTTATACACGGATGACTGCTACAGCATAGGCCTTGATTTTTACTTCGTGAGAACTCCAACTTTAGAAAACAACACCTACAAAACCACTCTCAACAAAGGTTTCTGGATTACTTTAACACTCAACGGTTTATTTTCAATCAAAAAGCAGTACTGATGGATGATGAAATTAAGAAGGCTGTTGCCTTAAGATATCAGAAAACAGAAGACAACGCACCAACGGTTGTGGCAAAAGGCAAAGGTTATTTGGCAAAAAAAATCGAAGAGATTGCAAAAGAAAACGACATCTACATTCATAAGGATCCAAATCTTGCAGATAGCCTTTATAAGCTTAAGATTAGCGAAGAGATCCCCGAAGAGCTTTATGAGGCTGTTGCTAAAATCCTTGCCTTCGTCTACAGCTTATAAACTTTTATATTGTATTTTTTGATTCTGTAGTCCAACTGCCTGATCGTGTAACCAAGTAATCTTGCAGCTTTGGATTTAACATATCCTGCTTTTTTTAAAGCATCCTGGATTTTTTGTTTTTCTATCGCCTCTATAGCAGAAGGCATATCGCCAAGCGGAGCCTCGATATGCTCAACAGGCTCATCAATGTCAAAATTATCTTTGATATAACTGGGCAGATCGGAGACATCTATATCTGAATCGTTCATAATAACAAGCCTTTCTATTGTATTCTCAAGCTCTCTAATATTGCCGCCCCATCTATAATTTACCATTAATTTAACTGCATCAGCTGTAATCGATAGGCGTTTTTTATACTGTCTGTTAAACTTTTTCAAAAAATAATCTATCAGAATAGGTATATCTTCTTTTCTTTCTCTGAGTGGTGGTATGTGGATAGGTATAACATTTAACCTGTAGTATAAATCCTCTCTAAAATAACCAAGGCTTAATAATTTTTCTATGTCTTTGTTGGTTGCCGCTATAATCCTTACATCTATAGGAATTGTTTGCTCTGAACCAAGACGGGAAATCTCCTTATCCTGAAGTACATTGAGTAATTTTGCCTGTAAAGCAAGCGGCATATCGCCAATCTCATCTAAAAACAGCGTTCCACCGTTTGCAAGCTCAAATTTCCCCCGTTTCCGTGAAACTGCCCCGCTAAAGGCCCCACGCTCATACCCAAACAGCTCACTTTCAAGCAGGTTTTCTGGAATTGCTGCACAGTTAATCGTAGCAAACGGTTTGTCTTTTCTTGCACTCAATTTGTGGATTGTGCGTGCAATAAGCGTTTTGCCTGTGCCACTTTCACCTGTGATAAAAACCGTAGAATCGGTCGATGCGATTTTTAAAAGCACCTTTTTAATATTTGCAATAACATCAGAAACCCCGATAATATCCTTTAACGCAATGGCATCTGAGCCAATGGTGCTTATTAAGATCTCCTTCTCCTCCTGCCAGAATTTACGCTCCTCTTCCATTCTTTCATACATTTTTTTTGTTAGTCCAATCAAAGTAGCAAGCGTGGAAAGCATTTTTATGGCATCGTCATAGGAAAATGTCCTGCTTTTCTCCTTATATGCACACAAAACACCAAACTTTTCGCCACCAACCTTTATAGGCACACCTAAAAACACAAGATTACCACCAAATCGTTTAATGAGGCGGGTTTTGTTGATGTATTTTGGATTATTTTCTATATCGTAAATGACAGCAGGTAGCTCATTTTTAAAGATGCCACCAACAGCCCCCTCCTCTTTTTTAAACACGCCTTTTGAAACCTCTTTTTTTGTCATACCAAAACTCTCTGTAATTTTTAGCGTGCCTGTCTGGTCATCAAAAAGCGCAACAAAAGACACAGGAGCATCCCAGTAGGAGTATAAGATCTTTAAAATCTCTTTTAATGCCTCATTAAGGGAGTTTCTTTTACTCAATATCTTGCTTGCTTCATGGATTATCGTAAGGTAACCCTCTTTGATATTAATCTGCTGTATCATACTGTTTGCAATAATACAAAAATGTTATCAATATTGCAACAATTTTATCGCAAGATAGACAACTAAATAGTTGGCTTGTGAATATTTGCTTTTATTTAAACAATGGAATAAACTTTGCTTAGAAAGCCAAGAAAACTTATTTTATGGAGGTTGAGATGACAGCTGAAGAGGTAGTAAAAAAGATTCAGGAAGAGGACATTAAAATCGTAGATGTAAGGTTTGTTGACCTACTTGGCACATGGCAGCATTTTAGTGTTCCAGCTCATGTTATTACAGAAGAGGTTTTTGAGGAAGGTTTGGGATTTGATGGCTCTTCAATCAGGGGCTGGAAAAGCATCAATGAAAGCGATATGCTTATAGTACCAGACCCCAAAACTGCCTTCATAGACCCTTTTGCAGAGGTTGCAACGCTCAACATCATCTGCGATGTTATAGACCCGATCACAAGGGAACCCTATTTAAGACATCCAAGGGCAATCGCCAAAAAAGCTGAAGAATATTTAAAATCATCGGGTATTGCCGATGTTGCATATTTTGGTCCAGAGCTTGAGTTTTTCATCCTCGATGATGTTAGATTTCAAGTGGAATCAAACACCGCTTCATACATTGTTGATTCTACAGAAGGCATCTGGAACACAAATAAAGACGAAGACCCCAATCTTGGATACAAAATAAGGCATAAAGAGGGGTATTTCCCCGTTTCACCGCTTGATAGCCTGCAGGATTTAAGAAGCGATATAGTACTTGAGCTTGAAAAAGCAGGTATAGAGGTTGAGGCCCACCACCATGAGGTTGCAACAGCCGGTCAGGCAGAAATCGATATAAGGTTTGCTCCACTTGTAGAGCAGGCAGATAATGTATTGAAGTACAAATATATCGCAAAAAATGTTGCCTTAATGTATGGAAAAACCGTTACATTTATGCCCAAGCCACTCTCTGGCGACAATGGCACAGGCATGCATACCCATCAAAGTTTATGGAAAGACGGCAAACCGCTCTTTGCTGGCAACGGTTATGCAGGATTGAGTGAAACAGCTCTCTATTATATCGGCGGAATCTTAAAGCACGGTAAAGCTCTTGCCGCATTTACAAATCCAACTACAAACTCATACAAGAGGCTCGTTCCTGGATTTGAGGCACCTATTAACCTTGCATACTCATCAAGAAACAGATCGGCTGCTGTGAGAATTCCTATGTATTCACCATCACCCAAGGCAAAAAGAATTGAGGTTAGATTCCCCGATCCAACAGCCAACCCATATCTTGCATTCACCGCAATGCTTATGGCTGGAATAGATGGTATTATCAATAAAATCGACCCAGGCCAGCCGATGGATAAAAACATCTACGACCTGCCACCTGAGGAGCTTGCAGCAGTTCCCAAGATGCCAAAGAATTTAGAAGAGGCGTTAGATGAACTTGAAAAGGATTATGAATTCTTGCTAAGAGGCGATGTCTTTACAGAGGATTTGATTAAAACCTGGATTGAATACAAAAGGGAAAATGAAATCAAGTATGTCAACTCCATTCCTCACCCGGCTGAGTTTTATCTTTACTTCGATGTCTAACAAAAGGCGGGATTATCCCGCCTTTATTCTTTCTAAAACCTCAAATGATGCTTTTATGCAATCATCCAGACCCACACCAAAGAAAGCGTTTCCGGTTATATAGAGATTAGGAAATCTCTCTTCTATTTCGGCTATTTTTTCTTTTACATCTTTATGTTTTAAACCGTATTGCGGTATTGCCATGGGGTGTCTAATAATTTTAATAAATTCTGGCGGGGCAAATATGCCTGCAGAGCGATTGAGCTCTTTTAGTGCAACACTCAATAAATCTTTTTTATATGCCGCCTCTTTTCTTAAAGCCCCACCAACCATCAATCTAATCAAAAATTTATCATCATCTGATCTATTTGAAAAAATTGAGCTATCAAACAAAACGCCTATCACATCGTTGATCTTTGATAAGGCAAACAGATATCCAAACGAGTTTACAATATCGGGTAGAAGTTTTCTATCAAAGCCTAAAGTCACCACACTCAAAGGCGCATAAGGAATATCATCAAGTATTCTTTTAAATTCTACATCAAACAAAAACAGCCTGGATAGCTCAAAAGCTGGAATGGCAAAAACGACCCTGTCAACATAGAAATCACCGTTTTTGCAGAATAATCTATAGCCCCCACCCTCTTTTGAAAAAGAAAGAACCCTATCAAACACAACATTCAATCTACCTGCAAGATGCAAAACAAAGCTACCCACACCATTTTTAAATGACAAAAGGCGTGAAGCAAAGCTCCCTGCTGTAGAGCCTGCTCTTGCCTTTTTTTGTTTCACTAAGTCAACCAATCCTTTAATTAGAGAGCCGTATCGTCGTTCAATCTGCTTGATTCTTGAAAAGTTTTCATCCATACTTAAAAATTCTGGATCTCCTGCAAACACGCCACATACCATCGGCCCAATCAGTTTATCAAGCATGCCTTTTCCAAGTCTGCGTTTCACAAAATCAGACACCGTTTCATCTTCAAAGACTGGTTTTACAAACGGTTCTTTTAAAATTAAGGCTTTGTCTTTCAAAGAAAGCAAATCATCAAAGAGCAGTTTCAATGGGTTTTTTGGCAATAGATGCAGCTTTCCATCGTATATAAACCTTTTATCGGCAAATCTATTGCTCTGGATTATATTCTTATCAAAACCGCTTAACTCTACTAATTTTTTTATATGTTCCCTGTTTTCCAGAAAACCGTTAGGACCAGTTTCGATAAGATATCCGTTTTCTTTAACACTGAAGGCCTTTCCACCAATATCGGACTGTTCTAATACAAAAACATCATCGGTAATATACCGTTTGATCAAAAATGCTACAGAAAGACCCGAAACCCCTCCGCCAACTACAGCAATTCTCATTTTTTTAAAGGCTTTTTTGCTGAAAAATTAACAACAGCTTCAACCGTACGCTGACCTTTAGAAAGCTTAAAACCTTTTTTTGGCGCACTTCTGAAAAACATATTGGCATCTATTGGTGCAACAACATTGGAAAAGTTATATCTAACATCAACCAAAGAAATCTTATAGCCACCGTTCATTGTTTTGTTGATCAGTCTAAGGAGATTTTTTGATTTTATAAGCGCTTCTTTAAAGATCGACATTCTTATTCTATTCAGTCTTTTTTCAGAAAGCCTGAATCTGACAGAATCAACCCCTATGCCTGTTTGATAGGCAAATTTTTGAGTGGAAATAAAGTTTAAGATTTTTGGCACCTGATCGATTTTATTTGTTTTTATAATAACGAATTCAACAGCCTTGTCTGTATAGCCATAATCCATCTGGGTTTTTATCTCGTTTTTTGAAAAAAGCTTATCCAGAAAATCCAAAAATCTAAAACTCACAGGTTTTAGTCTATTTAATGCGTTTTGATAATTATCACCGTTTGCCCATACCTCAAATCTCATAAACACCTCATCGCACGGCAGGCTTCGTTTAATTTTAAATGTTGTGGAAATTGTGGAAAAATCATCACCAAACGATGGATAAACAAGTAGCATAAATACCGCCAAAACCAGCAAAACCCTTTTCATGCTACACCTCCTTTTTTTAATTATACCAACAAATTGACATAAAAAAAATCGTTTTGTATAGTTTTTTTGTGGAAAAGATAAATAAAGCTGGCATTTTTTTGGTAGTATTATCCACATACATATTGGCACTAACAATTCCTATCTCTATTGCAGGAGATAGTATTGGTGTGGGTGTTGGTGCAATAGGATTATTATTAATCTTAATAAGCAAGGACTTTAAAAACTTCCCTTCTTTAAAACCTATAATACTTATATTTACCGCTCCTATTTTAACAATGTTGTCTCAATTTAGCTTGAGTTTTCTATCGTGGAGTTGCATAAACCACCATGTATTGCCGTATTTTACCTCATACAAAGCAATAAAAGAAAAAAGAATCTTTAAAAATATCTTATATCTACTTGCAATATCTTTTTCTGCAATCAGTTTTATAATCATATTTGAAGCGTTCTCTCACCAAAACATAAAACACCTTAACCTAAGCAACTTAACCTTTTATCTCAATCCTTATCAATCATGGGGATTTTATTCAAATTCCCTAATCACAGCTGCTATATTATTACCTTTTATTTTTCTTTTTTTGGGTTTGTCGATAAACAAAAAATATATCTTCATTATTCCATCCATATTAACAATACTTGCATTAATTTTTACGATGAAGCGCTCGGCATATTTAGGTCTTGGTAGTGGAATAATATTTCTTGTCATTGCAAACATAAAAAACAGGAAGATATTTATATCATCTCTTGTAATAGCAATATTAACTACAATTTTAGTGTTTTCCCTGCCTTCATTAAAAAATAACTTGGTTTCAGGATTTAATATTAAAAAAAACATTGATGCCCAAGTAAGATTTATGTTATGGGAAAGCTATTTAATCACTTTTAAAAATTACAATCTCAAAGAAAAGCTTTTTGGTAAAGGCAAACAAACAAGGATATACATTAAGAAAAATTTTCCCGAAGCATATTACAGGATAACAGGCCAAAAAAAACCTTTCGAAAGCATCAAACAATATTACGTTAGTGGTATTTCTCATAATATCTATCTTCGCTACCTTGATGAAACAGGCATTGTAGGCTTGCTATTCTTTTTGTTTTTCTGGATTTATCTTTTATGGATCAATATTTCAAATGCTAAAAACCATCCCTTGAGAGAGATACTTATGAGTTTTTCGGCTGGATATATTGCTTTTCTTGTTATGGGTTTTTTTGAAAACAACTTCGTTGATGCAGCTACTAACATGGCCTTGATGTTTATCATTGGGCTTAATATGTTTCTTATAGAGCACAGAAAACCTCTATAACCTCTCGTTTAAAGTTTTTGCAACAAGATAACCGCTTGAGAAAGCATACTGCAGATTAAATCCACCGATAGGACCATCTATATCAACCACCTCTCCGCAAAAAAAGAGGTTTTTATGCAGTTTTGACTCAAATGTTTTAGGGTTAATTTCTTTAACACTCACGCCACCCCTTGTTACAAAAGCCATCTCTATTGGGCATTTCTTTATGTTTAGCTCAAAGGCTGAAACATAATTCCAGACTTTGTTTAACTCGCTTTTGCCAAGCTCCCTACAAAGCTTATTGCCAGAAGGCGCATAAGATGCAAATCTTTTTGGTGTAAACTCAGCCAAAAAATTTTTTAGTTTTCCCCTAAAGCTTCTAAGTTTTCTGACAAAATCATCTCTCTGCATATCGATAAAATTCAAGACCAATATGCCGTTTCTGAAACTTTCAGCTGATAGCTCAAATATCACCGGACCACTAACACCAAAATGCGTAAATATTAAATCACCTCTTCTTTTTATGGTTTTTGAGCCGATTTTTAAAACAGCCAAAATATTATCAAACGACAAACCCTGAAATCTTCTCACCCCTTCAGCACAAAAGGCAACCTCAGCAGCCTCCAATTCTTCAATTCTATGAGAAAGCTTTTGTGCAAGCTTAAAACCATTCCCATCTGAGCCTGTAGAAGGATACGATGCACCACCTGTTGCAATAACCACACTTTTTGATCTATAGATACCTTTCGTAGTCTTTAAAATATAGAAATCATCTCTTTTTTCAATATCGACAACAGGCTCGAATGGATGGAAACAGCACTGTTTCTTTGTGAGCTTAAGTAAAAGCTTGGCAAATTCTTCTGAGCTGATATTACCAAGCCTGACCTTTTCTTTTTCAATCTCAACAGATATACCGTGCTTTTTAAGCCATTCTATCAACTGTTCTTTGAAAAAAACACCAAAGGCGTCCCTTAAAAATTTACCGTTTCTGTAAGATAGCAAGAAATCTTCAAGCTCACGTGTAGATGTTATGTTGCAGCGATTCTTTCCTGTCAGGGCAAGCTTTTTAGCACCGCTTTTTTTATCAAATACTACAACATTTAATCCTTTTTTGAGGTTTAGAGCACAGAAGAGGCCACTTGCGCCTCCTCCTACTATCGCTACATCATACAAGGTCAATTTCTGGTAAGCGATCGATTAAACCTTTATCATAAGCCTCTTTTAAAAGCAACCTACAAGCCTCAAGCCCCTTTTGCCCCATATCAACGGTTAATTCATTTACATACATACCAACAAACTTATCGGCAAGGGTCTTATCTATTCCCCTTGCAAAATTCAAAGCATACTCAACCGCTTCTTCTCTATGGCTTAAAGAAAAGAGAATGCTGTTTTTTAAAATTTCGGATATCTTTTTCATCTCCTCGCCCAGTCTTCTATGTATCGCATTAACACCAAGCGGCAGAGGTAAACCGCCTGTTTTTTGATGCCACCACTCTCCAAGATCGATAATCTTAAACATATCGTAATTTGAATATGTCAATTGCCCTTCATGAATAATCAAACCTGCATCAACCTCTCCATTTTCTACAGCATCAAAAATTTTATCAAACTCAATCTCTTTAGTTGCAATATCCTTACCAAGCAGCAATCTCAATTCAAGGTAGGCGCTTGTAAATCTACCCGGTATTGCAATAAGCTTACTTTTTAGCTCATCAAGCGAAAATGGTTTTTTTGCCACAACAAGGGGACCATAATTTGAACCCATACTTGCGCCGCTTGAAAGGATAGCATACTTATCAGCCAAAGCAGGATAGGCTGCAAGAGAAATGGCGGTTATATCAAGCTTCTCATCCATTGCCATTCTGTTTAATGTTTCTATATCTTTTAAAATCTGTTCAAACTCAAAACCGTTCGTGTCTACGCCGTTTTCTATATTCAAACCGTAA
The DNA here is from genome assembly GCF_000744435.1 of Hippea jasoniae. Taxonomy (NCBI): domain Bacteria; kingdom Pseudomonadati; phylum Campylobacterota; class Desulfurellia; order Desulfurellales; family Hippeaceae; genus Hippea; species Hippea jasoniae. Next base: position 242,859 of record NZ_JQLX01000010.1, on the reverse strand, counting down.
AACATAAACGCATCATCAGGATCCGGGCTATGACCCAAAGTCAACATCTTTTTATCCATAAAGCATACCTCCAAATTTATTAGCCACATTATACGCAAATAAAAATCGTTGTAAACATATTGACAGGTGGTATTTAATCTGCTATAGTGCTCTAACTTCATTGGCTTTCACCATAAGGTTAATGAAGAGCTAAATGCCATAAGGTGTTTAGCAATAGATTTTTTGTTGAGGTGTGTTTTTATGGTTAAGACGCTTTATGTTGGGAACCTGCCGTATGCTACGACAGAGGAAGAGCTCAAAGAGCTTTTCAGCGAGTATGGAGAGGTTAGTTCAAGCAAAATCATTACTGACAGGGAGACTGGCAGGTCGAGAGGTTTTGGTTTCGTTGAGATGGATTCTGAATCCGCTCAGAAAGCCATTGAATCTCTAAACGGTGTCAATTTTGGTGGCAGGAATCTAAAGGTTAACGAAGCAAAAGAAAGAAAACCCCGCAGATTCTAACAATCCACAAAAAACTCCAACAGAGGGCGCAGGTCGCCCTCTTATCATATTTTATTTAATTTTTTTGCATAATAATTATCATAATTAGAATTTATTTATTTGGATGTATATTTTGTTAGCAGATGTGATTTTTAAAAAAGAGAGGGGCTAAGCCCTACTCTTCAACCTTTAAAACTTCTTTAATTGCCTGTTTAAATGCCTCTTTTGGAAGAGCGCCAACAGCCATCTGTGGCTGCTCGCCAACAGGCACAAAAAGCAGTGATGGGATACTCCTGATGCCAAACAAAGCGGCAAGCTCCTGCTCCTGGTCTGTATTTACCCTGTAAAACTTAATCTTTCCATCATATTCCTTTGACAATTCATTCAAGATAGGTTCTACCATCTTGCATGGGCCACACCAGTCAGCATAAAAATCGATAATACAGGGCAGATCACCTTCATACTTCCAATCCTGATTAACCTCGTAGTTGAATACCTTCTCCTTAAAAGTCTCCTTAGTCAAATTTTCAACCATCAACATCCTCCACAAAAATTGTTCGGCTTAGGCTATCATAGTTGAATAAAATTGTCAAATCCGCCTGCCAGAAATTTGGAACACCTATTGCTATTAAAGTCACAGGAGGTGAGAAGATGTTTAGTGGTGTTTATGATGCTGCAGGTGGCATGATTGTTGAGCTTCAAAGGGTTAACAACATAACAAACAACATAGCAAACCTAAACACTCCAGGCTTCAAAAAAGAAGGCATAAATATAAAAAGCTGGTCAAGGATATGGGGTGAGGCAAACGCACAACTGCCTATCCCACCAGATACCAAAGCAGCTGAAGTATTCATAAATGAAACAAAAAACTCTGTTCCTCATCTTGATACAGATTATATAGATTTCAGCCAGGGTCCTTTTAAACACACAGGCAACAGTTTAGATTTTGCTTTAGCTGGCAAAGGATTTTTTCTTATTCTTACACCCAAAGGCATTCAATACACAAGAAACGGGCAGTTTGATATCAACAAAGACGGTGTGCTTGTTCAAAGAGATACCGGTTATCCCGTTGTGGGTGAAAACTATTTAAGAAACCATAAGCTAATAAAAATCACAGGTAAACATATTTTAGTCAGATCAGATGGAACTGTATTTTCTGACGGGGTTCAAATCGATAAGATAGCCATCAGGGATTTTAACAACTATACGAATTTAAAAAAAGCCCCAGATGGTATGTTTATACCCATCAACAACGAAACACCTATAGCTGCAAACAACACTTATCTGAAGGAAGGCTATATAGAATTAAGCAATGTAAGCGTTGTAAAGGAGATGGTAAACCTGATAGAGGCTCAAAGAAACTTCGATAGATATCAAAAGGTTATCGATTCATTGGGTAATGAACTGCTTGGTGAAACAGCAAGAAATTTAAGTAAGGTAACTTAAGGAGGTAGACAATGATAAGGTCTTTATGGACTGCTGCAACAGGTATGGAGGCTCAACAGCTTAATGTTGATACAATAGCCAACAATCTTGCAAATGTTAATACGGTTGGATTTAAAAGAAGTAGGGCGGATTTTGAAGATCTGCTCTATCAGATGATCAGACAGCCCGGTGTTTCATCAACAGCAAATACAGTTGAACCCACCGGTATTCAGATAGGATTGGGTGTAAAACCTGCAGCCGTTGTGAAGAATTTCTCGCAGGGTAATTTTAAGGAAACAGGCAATCCGTTAGATGTAGCCATTGCAGGACACGGGTTTTTTCAGATCACAATGCCTGATGGAACAATAGCCTACACCCGCAGCGGAGCCTTCAAGATAGACAACAACGGCAGAATCGTTAACAGCGAGGGATATCCTTTAACGCCACAGATAACCATTCCAAACGACACAGTGGCAATTAACATAGGCAACGATGGCACGGTTTCAGTGCTTGAGGCAGGCCAAAACACACCCACCCAAATCGGTCAGATTCAGCTTGCATACTTTGTAAATCCAGCAGGACTCAAAGCCCTTGGTCATAACCTGTTTCAGCAAACAACATCATCAGGAGCTCCAACTGTTGGCAATCCAGGAACAAACGGACTTGGCACACTTGAGCAGGGCGTTCTTGAGATGAGTAATGTTAGTGTAGTTCAGGAAATGGTAGAAATGATAGCTGCGCAGAGGGCTTATGAAACAAATGCAAAAGCCATACAGACTTCCGATGAAATGCTTCAGACTGCTAATACTCTCAAGCGTTAGTATTTTTATACTTATAATCAGCTCATACGCCTGTGATATTCAGCTAAAAAGTTCAGCTGTTGTTAGCTCAAAAAACATCACGCTAAAAACAATAGCAAGCAGATACCCTAAAAAATGGGCTAACACAATTCTGTGCGATGCACCCTACACAAACAACTCAATAACATTGACAAAAACCTATATAAAAGCACTTTTAAAAAATAGAGGTATCGATGCAAGTATTTGCGGTGCAGAGTTGGTTAAGATTACATCAAAGGCGTTTCTTCTAACACAAAGCAAATTAAACTCAATTTTAAATAAAAGATTAAACTACATAACAAAACTTCCCATAAAGCTGCCGTTTAAAAACTGGCAATTCAGTGTTGTAAAAATCCAAAAAAGCAAGGATTTGATGTTTATAACTCTAAAAGCCTATACCGCCTCACAAAAAAGATTTATATCGATAATTGCAAAACAAAACATCTCTGCCACTTTAATACCTGTTGCAAGCCATAGTATAGAGTTGGGTCAAATTATAACAGCCTCAGATATTACTTTCAAAGCCATACCACAAACATATCCGGGCATCTTTAAAAACAAAAAATCAATCATAGGTAGGGTTGCTGTATCATTCATTCCTGCAGGTAAACCCTTTAGTATTGCAAACACTCGCAGATTTAAGCCTGTCAGGTTAGGAGATATTGTTAAAGTAAAGGTCAAAGAGGGCAATATTATCATCTACACAACGGCAAAAGCCTTGAAAGGAGGCTACAGCGGGGATATAATTCCAATTATGTATTTAAGCTCAAGAAGGGTTTTGCCAGCTCAAATCATAGGCAAGAAACTGGTTGAAGTGCAATGAAAATAGCCATAGGCATAAGCGGTGCAAGCGGTAGCGTTTATGCAAAGCGGTTGATTGAGGTTTTAAGTAGCAACCATGAGCTTTTTGTGGTCTATTCAGATATTGCCAGACAAATCTTCTTAGAAGAAAACACAACAGACATAGATGAGTTTTTAAAAAGTAAAAAAAACATAAAGGTTTTTGACAACGGCAATTTAGCCGCTCCTTTATCCAGCGGTTCATTTATAATAGATGCCTGTATAGTGATACCATGTTCTATGAAAACGCTATCTTCCATAGCAAACGGTTTTTGTGATACATTGATTGTTAGATGCGCAGATGTAACATTGAAAGAACACAGAAAACTCATTGTGGCGCCAAGAGAAACACCCCTTTCATCCATCCAGATAGAAAACATGCTAAAAATTGCAAACAGCGGTGGTGTTATATTGCCTTTAATGCCTGCTTTTTATCACAAACCAAAAACCATCGATGACCTTGTTGACTTTTTAGTGGGTAAAATAATCGATCAGCTAAAAATCGATCACAACCTCTTTAAGCGATGGGAATAAAAAAACGCAGCTTCCAAAACTTTAGACGCCTCAATCAGATAGCCTTCATCGTGGCTAAATACGGACTTGGAGAATTAGCTGAATTTACGAAAACAAAAAAAGCCTTTAGATTGGATGAATCAACCGTTGCAAAAAGATTCAGGCGTATGCTTGAGGAGTTAGGCCCCACTTTTGTTAAATTCGGTCAGCTTCTATCAACCCAAGAGGGCATCCTTCCTGAGGCGTTTATCGAGGAATTAAAAAAGCTACAGGATGAAGTGGAGCCGTTCGACTTTGAAGAAGTAAAACATATAATCGAAAAAGAACTCAAAAAACCGCTGAATGAGATATTTGATGAGTTTGAGAAAATACCTGAGGCAAGCGCCTCCTTAGGTCAGGTTCATAAGGCAAAACTAAAAAATGGTAAATGGGTTGCCGTAAAAGTCCAGCGTCCAGATATAGAAAACATTATAAACTCCGACATGTTTTTACTGAGGCGGTTGGGCTCTTTGATTGCAAACAAGGTTAGACACTACTTCCACTTCAACATTATGCCGCTAATAGATGAGTTTGATAAAACCATCAAAAGAGAGATGGACTATGAAATAGAGGCCCACTATATCGATACCTTTAAAAAAAATCTAAAACCGTTTGAATATGTTTATGTGCCTGAGGTTTACTGGGAATTTACAACCCGCAGGGTCATCACCATGGAATATATATTTGGCTATAAGGCAACCAATAAACAGTCTATAATCGATGCGGGCTTCGATTTAAAAGATCTGGCACTAAAGGGTGCAAAGGTTTTCTGGTATCAGATCTTTGATGTTGGCCTGTTTCATGCAGATCCCCATCCGGGCAATATTATAATTATGAACGATGGCAGAATCTGTTACATCGACTACGGCATGGTAGGAAAAATCAACGAGGATGACAAGCTATCATTAATAGAGATGATTACAGGTTTTATTCAAAAGGATGCATCAAAGATTATCTACGCAATAGAAAATTTTGCCACTGTTGGTGTATCATCAAATATAGATGAGCTTTTGAGTGATATAGAGGAGCTGATTGAAACATACCACTCATTGCCTTTAAAAAGAATGCAGTTATCCAAAATATTAAGGGATGTATTTGCCGTTTTGCGCAAACACAGTATTATTATCAAGCGCAGCTCTTCAAGGCTTCTGAGGGCTATCATCATCGCCGATGGAGTGGGACGGGATTTTTATGGTGAATTTAACTTTGTTGAGGTGGCAGCCCCCTATTTTAAGCGTTTCGCATGGAAGTTTTATTCACCGTCAAATATTTTAAAAATGCTCTTTACACCAAATCCAAATTACCTGTTACTTTTGAAAAAATTCCCAAAAGCAGCAAGGAGTATTATCGATACACTGCAGGAAGGCTCCATAAAAGTCGATGTTGAGGTAAATCTTTTTGAGAAGATGATAAACACATTTAGATATGTGGCACGCCAGATAGGCATAAGCCTTATAATCAGTGCCGTTATTATCGGCACATCACTGCTTTTAGCCTACAGAGTTGGACCAAAAATCCACTCAATCCCGCTTGTATTGATAATAGGTGTCATTATAATAATTATCCTTGCTATAGGTATCTACAAAGCCGAAAAGAGGCTTTAGATAATGATTCCGCTTATGTTTATATGAGGGTTTGCCGACAGATCTATCTCAAACGGCTCTACCCTGTTTCTCTTTTCGTTAAACAACACCCTTATAACGGGACGGGAAAGGTTATCCGGGTTGATCTTTGAAACCACGCCAATATAGTTTTTAAACCTGCCGGATGAGATAATCACCGTTGTGCCCAGAGGATATGCAGGGATTATCTCAAACATCATCTTTAAAACTTCACGGTTAATATGCGTCCCAGCCATTCTTTTCATAATAAAAAACGCCTGATCGGGTGTGTAGGCGCTTCTGTAAACCCGTGGGGAGACGAGGGCATCATACACATTTGCAGCATAAACAATCTCAGCAAGAGGCATGATATAACCCTTTTTTATCTCTTTTCTTGGCAGAGGCATTGTGTTGTCTCCCTTTAATCCTCTGGGGTATCCTTTGCCGTCCTGCTGTTCGTGGTGTTGATAAACGATATGTGCTGCAATAATACCAATTTCTGCTATGTCTTTAAGCGTAATATACCCCAAAGTTGGATGGGTCTTTATTATTTCAAATTCCTCTTTTGAGAGCCTCCTTGGCTCTTCATATAAACTCTTATCAAGTAGCACCCTGCCTATATCGTGCAACAGACAACCCTTGGCAAGCTCAATCAATTTATCTTTGTCGTATAAAAACTTATCGGCAATAGCTACAGCAAGCACAGTCACATCAACGCAATGTTTATAGGTAAAATCGCTGTAGCGCTTAAAACTCACAAGACCACTGAGCATCTTTGAATCCATAAGCTCATCGACAATTGAATAGGAAATAGCCGCAATATTCTTCAACAACTTTGAATTGGCCAACTTCTCCTTGATGCGCCCTTTTTCTATCTCCTTTTTTATTTCGTTAATCTCTTTTTTCTTAACCTGATTAAATTCCTTCATAGGAATGGAAAACAGGGCTCTTACATGTTCAACGGCTTTTCTTCTTGTTTGCTCTTTTATGTCATCCTCAACGATAATATCCGATGTATCGGGATCTTCTATAAAAACTGCATCATAGCCTAATTTTTTTAACTGATCGATGTAGAACTGCGTAAGTTTTACGCCTCTGTTAAGCAAGATACTCCCGTAATCGTTTATAATCGCTTTTCCCAAAACCATACCAGGCTTTAGGGAATCAACGCTAACTCGATACATCTATTTATTCTCTATCTCCTCGTATGCCTTCAAAAAACTTTCTATGCTATCTTTAATATTAGCCAGAACCCTTGCCCAGTCAGAAAGATTCTTTTTCCCTGCATCTGTGATTCTGTAAATCCTTTTTGCTGCACCTTTTTCTTTTACATTCCACCTGCTTGAAAGCAATCCCTCTTTTTCCATATTTCTCAGTGTTTTATACACATAACCAAACTCGTATGTTTCATATTTTACACCCATCTCTTTAAGCTTTTCTATCAATTCATAACCGTGTGCTTCACCCTGGGCTAAAAACAACAACAAAAAAGCCCTCAAAAACCTTGGCGGTCTATCGCCTGGATAGTTTTTGCACCAGCCTTTAATCTTGACTTTCACATCACTCATAACAAACCTCCCCATATTTTTATATAAGATAATTCTTTAGCTATATAATGTCAACAGGTAAATAAGACTGGTTATATAAAAACACCCTTATATGAGAAGGTTCTATTGTTTCTTTCTATAACTGCAACAAGATTGTCAAAATTATCAAATACAGCATAGATGTCTTCTTTTAGATTTTCACAGAAAATTAAACGACAGATGTTTACACCGTTTTTGATTTTTTCTGCTATATCTTTTCCCACATTTATGCGTGGAATAAAAAATAGAGCCTCAGATAGGTTTAAAAAACGGGGATTATCAGGGTCACCTGCCTGCTTTAGACTAAAAGGATGGATATAGGTTCTCTTTAAACTCTTTACAACGCAACCGCATTGAAGCTTTGCGCCCAAATCGTTTGCCAGTGAGCGAATGTATGTGCCTTTAGAGCAGGTTATCCTCAATGATACGATATTGCCATCAACACTTACTATCTCAATATCTTTAATAATAACTGTTCTTGGTTTTATATTAACCTGTTCACTTTTTAGAGCGTATTTATAAAGGCGTTTGCCTGCAACCTTGACATTGGAAAACGGCGGTGGCATCTGCTGAATTGCGCCGATAAAACCATTCAATGCGGCTTTAATGTCCTCTGGTGAAATATTACACGGTTTTTTCTCTATTACCCTGCCGGAAATATCAAATGTATCTGTTCTTAAACCGAATAAAAATTCAGATTCGTAAATTTTATAACCATCTTCAAATATACTCAGCAGCCTTGTTGCTCTACCTGTTGCGCATATTAGCAGACCCGTCGCCATCTTATCTAAAACACCCGCATGTCCAATCCGTTTAATTCCCGTGATCTTTCTGAGCTTTTTTATTACATCAAACGATGTAATGCCTGCAGGCTTATCAACCAAAACGATGCTATCGTTCATCTTTTTTTAGAAAAGCAAACGCTTCAATAATCCTCTCTATTGCCTTATTTAGAGGCAAGTCTATATTACCACCTGCTGCGTTTTTATGCCCTCCTCCACCAAAGGCTTCAGCCACATTACTGACATCCACATTACCTTTAGACCTTATACTGATTTTAAACTTATCAGGCTCATCCTCCCTTAAAAGCACACCCACCTCAACACCTTTAATGCTCCTTGCAAAATTAACAAAACCCTCTGTATCATCTGCAGTTGTATTGGTGTTTTTAAACATCTCCTGTGTCACATATTCAATAGCCAGTTTTCCACTGTAGTGAAGCTGAAGGGTTTTTAAAACCTCACCAAGCAGTTTTAATGCCTCAAAACGTTGAGATTCATAAACATTTGAGGCAACCCACCAAGCATCTATACCGGTTTCTAATAGCTTTGAGGCAATATAAAATGTTTTTGGTGTTGTTGATGAATATCTAAAAGAGCCTGTATCGGTAAGAATGCTTAAATAAAGGTATGTGGCGGTTTTTTTGGATATTTCAAATCCTGCCAAATTAAAGATATCCCAGATAATACAGCCGACAGCTGCTGCTTTGGGCTCAATAATATTGATATCACCAAAAGCAGGGTTTGTTTTATGGTGGTCTATGTTGATAAATATCTTATCTTTAACATAATCCTTATCAATGCCACAGCGGGAAAGCTCAGCAGAATCTACAGCTATTACAACCTCAACATCCTTTGCGTTGCTTACTGGGTATTTAATTGCATCGTAGTCATCCAGAAACTCATAGATATAGGCAGGCTTTGTTGGGTTTTCCACATAAACCTCTTTGTTTAATTCCTTAAGCATACTGTATAAGGCAAGCGATGAGCCCACAGCATCGCCATCGGGATTTTTATGAGAAACAATCAAAAAAGAGTGTTTCTGTTTTAATATATCAGCCACCCTCTTCATCATCTTTTATCTCCTTCAAAATCTCATCTATCTTAAAACCATAATCTATTGATGCATCGTATTGAAATCTAATTTGAGGCATATACCTAACCCTGATTCTTTCTGCAAGGCTTTTTCTTATAAAACCCTTAGCCTTATCCAAAACATCAAGCGCCTCTTTAGGCGATAAGCCTCCAACAGAAGAAGAAACAAAGATCGTAGCAATCCTCAAATCACCAGAAACCTCTACATCTGTTAAAGTTATGCTTTTAAGCTTTTCGTTACCGCTTTCAAACTCTATGATTTCTGATACGGCTTTTTTTATCTGGCTTGCAAGCCTATCCTTCCTTTTATAAGGAGCCCTTCTCATAACTGCCCCCTTCTTATGTCAACAATCTCTACTGCGAAGCTGCTCTCAACAAAAGCTATCAATTTATCAAACACCCTATCTATAAAAGCGTGTTCGTTTGAAACCACTGCTACACCCACGGTAGCAAAGTTATGCTTATCAAGGTTATCTACCTCTGCAATAGAAACATTAAAGTTATGTTTAACCCTTTCAATCAAGGATTTCACCACCCTGCGTTTATCCTTCAAAGAGAAACTATCGTAAATCAAAAAATCGATCTCCATAACGCCAACAATCACAATTCCCTTTCTACCTTAACAATTCTATACACCTCTATAACATCACCCTCTTTGATATCGTTAAATGCCTCAATGCCAACACCACACTCATATCCCTGCTGAACCTCTGAAACATCCTCTTTGAATCTTTTAAGCGATGCTATATTGCCTTCATGGATTATAACACCATCCCTCAAGACTCTAACCTTTGCGTTGCGTGCTATTTTACCATAGGTTACATAGCAACCGGCAACAACGCCAACCCTTGGCACTTTAAATGTTTGCCTAACCTCAACCCTGCCCAGTATCTCCTCTTTCTCCTCAGGAGACAATAGACCAGAAAGCGATTTTTTGACATCATCCACGATATCGTAGATAACCTTGTATGTTCTAACATCTATCTTTAGGTCGTTGGCAAGCTTTAAGGCTTCCTGTGTTGGTCTAACATTAAATCCTATCACCACCGCATTGGATGCCTTTGCAAGGTTTATATCCGTCTTTGTAATTGCACCCACCGCTGCATGTATAACCTTAACCGTCACCTCATCTGTGGATAGTTTAATCAATGCATTCTTTATAGCCTCAATAGAGCCAAAAACATCGGTCTTTAAAATAACGGGTAATTCCTTAACCTCACCACCCTCAATCTGCTCAAATATATTTTCAAGACTGACGCTGCGTTGATTGAGTATTGCCTGCTTAAGCTCTTCCTGTCTTTTTAATGCTATCTCTTTAGCCTTCTTCTCATCCGATACAACAATCAAAGTATCACCCGGTTCTGGCACTCCCTGCAAACCCAGAATCTCAGCAGCAAATGATGGACCTACCTGTTTTATCTTTTTACCCTTATCATCCACCATTGCACGCACTTTTCCATACTGAACACCAACAATAAATGCATCTCCCTGCTTGAGTGTGCCTTCCTTTACAACAACCGTTGCAACAGGTCCTCTGTTTTTATCCAATTTTGCCTCAACCACAACGCCTTTTGCCCTTTTGTTAGGATTTGCTTTAAGCTCCATCATCTCAGCCTGCAGAAGTATGGCTTCCAGCAAATCATCTATACCAATTCTTTTTTTGGCACTTACATTAACAAAAAGGTTATTACCACCCCACTCCTCAGGCACAACACCGTAATTTGAAAGCTCCTGTTTGACCTTTTCGGGGTTGGCGTTGGGCTTATCGATTTTATTTATAGCAACAACAATCGGCACATCGGCAGCTTTGGCGTGGTTTATAGCCTCAATCGTTTGAGGCATAACACCGTCATCTGCAGCTACAACAAGCACAACGATATCTGTAATCTGAGCACCGCGTGCCCTCATCTCTGTAAATGCCTCATGACCCGGTGTATCAAGAAATGTTATATATTTGCCTTCAATTTTAACAGAGTATGCTGCTATATGCTGCGTTATACCACCAGCTTCTCTTTGTGCAATATTCGTGCTTTTTATAGCATCCAGAATCGATGTTTTTCCATGATCAACATGACCCATAACTGTAACAATCGGTGGCCTTTCAAGCAAATCCTCAGGATTATCTTCAATATCAAAAAGCTCTTCGGCTTCCTTTGAGGCTTCCTGTTTCTCTTCTATTTCAAAACCATACTCCTCAGCTATAATCCTTGCTGCCTCTTCATCGATTACATCGTTTTTTCTTGCCATTACGCCAAGCTCAAAAAGCTTGCCCAAAATATCTGAAAAATCAACTCCAAGCTTGCCTGCAAACTCAAAAACTGTCATTCCTTTTGAAAATTCGATGCTTTTTGTTTCCTCTTCCTGCGGAGTTTCTGCTTTTGTTTTTTTGTATTTTTTCCTCTTTTTGAATTTTTGAGGTAGCGTATCTTCTCTGAAGATTTTTTGTTTAGACTGTTTGTATTTTAAAGGCTTTGGTTTTTTTTCTTCTGATACCTCTTTTTCCTTCTTTTTTGTTTTCTTCTCCTCTTTCTTCTTTGCTTTAACCTCTTTTATGACCTCTTTTTTTGATTTATTCCATTCATCTATAAATTTTTGCGCTGTTTCGGCATCCACACCGCTAAAGTTGCTTTTAACATTGATACCCATATCGTTGAGCTTTTTTATGACAACATTACTCTTTGTATTGAGTTTTCTTGCTATCTCATAAACCCTCATTTTTTTCATTATTCAACCTCCGTCTCTTCATTATTTACTGAAGAGTCTTCTTTTTCTGAGATGCGGAGTATATCGATGTTATAACCCGTTAGTTTTGCTGCAAGTTTTGCATTTACACCGCCTTTGCCTATAGCCATCGAATACTCCTCATCATCCACATACACCCTTGCCTTCTTCAGCTCCTCATCTATATCAACAGATATCACCTTTGCAGGTGACATTGCATTTCTAATGTAAATCGAAGGGTCTGCACTCCATTTTATAACATCTATTTTTTCATCACCTAACTCTCTTACAATCGCTGCAATTCTCACACCTTTTGAACCAACACATGTACCTATGGGGTCTATTCTTGAATCCTTTGAATAGACAGCCACTTTTGTTCTTCTTGATGGCTCCCTTGCAACGGCTTTTATTTCAACGCTACCCTCTCTAACCTCAGGCACCTCTTTTGCAAACAACTCCTTTACAAAACCTGGATGCGTTCTTGATAGAATCAACTTTACATTTTTTGGCTCTTCAATAACATCCAACACATACGCTCTGATATTCTCACCCACCACATATTTATCATTAATTCCCTGCTCCCTTCTTGGCAGAATACCAACTGCGTTTTTAAAATCAACTATCACATTGTTGTTTGCACCTATACTCCAAACCTCACCGACTATTATTTTTCCTATGTAATCCTTATACTCCTCATAGGCTTTATGCTTCTCGATGTCTCTCAAAAGCTTTGAAATAACATTCTTTATTGTGGTAACGGCTATTCTTCCTAAGCTTTTTGCATCAACAAGCTCCTCTACATAATCTCCTACCTTTACTCCCCTTTTTATCTTCTTTGCATCGGCCAAAGAAATCTGACTATCCAGCATCGGCCTTTCAACAACCTTTTTCTTTACATAAACATCAAAAACATTGCTTTCAATATCGGTTTCAATCCTGACCTCAGCCTCATCCCCATATTTCTTTGTGATTGCAATCTTTAAAGCATCTGCAAGATAGTCAACAACCTTTTGTAAATCTATATCGTATTCTTCGGAAATATTTTTAGCTATATCTAAAATCTCACTCACATCCTACCTCCTTATATCTCGTTTATGCGTGCTTTTTTAATGTTATCAAATTCAATCTTTATATTATCCATCACAATCCCATCCTCTTCAACACCACTTAAAACACCCTTAAAAACCGTCTTTCCTTCGACCGGAAAATGGGTATGAATAAGGCACTTTTTCCCTACGGCTGATTTAAAATGTTCCTTTGTTTTTAATTTTCTATTTATACCGGGGCTTGATACCTCAAGCGTATAACTACCCTCAAACGGATCCTTTACATCTAAAAGTGCAGAAACATTCCTGCTTGCTGCCTCACAATCATCGATAGTAACGCCACCTGGCTTATCGATGTAGATAATAATGCGTTTGGCAGTATATTCAATATCGTAAACACTAAATCCCAGCGATTCCACAATCACACAAATATCCTTTTTCAACTCCTCGTTCACCATCTCTCTCACCTTTATCAAAGAAGGGTTTTTTCTTTTCTTACTTTTCCTTCAGTTTAACAGAAAGAAGGGTATTGTAAAGTAGCATTGCAATGGTCATCGGACCCACACCGCCAGGAACAGGCGTAATATATGAGGCTTTTTGAGAAACTTCCTCAAAATCTACATCTCCGACAACCTTTCCAGCTACTTTACTGATTCCTACATCAACAACAATCGCTCCCTCTTTAACCATATTAGATTTAATCAATCCTGGTTTACCCACAGCAGAAATAACTATATCCGCCCTGCGTGTTTTCTCTTCTAAATTCTGTGTATAAATATGGCACAACTGAACCGTAGCACCAGCGTTTGCCAGCATCAAAGTCATAGGCTTTCCTGTGATATTCCCGGAACCCACCATAACCACATCTTTACCTTTAACATCTATATTGTAATGCTCAAACATCTTCATTATACCAAAAGGCGTGCAGGAGCTAAACAGTGGATTACCTCTTGCAAGCCTACCCATATTGTAAGGATGAAATCCATCCACATCCTTTTTATAATCAATCGCTTCTATAATCTTTTCCTCATCTATATGTTCAGGCAGCGGCAACTGCACCAATATGCCGTGCACCATTGGGTTTTCATTAAGCATTTTAATTACTTCAATTAATTCCTTTTCTGAAACCTCTTTTGGCATCCTGTGGTTGATTGAGTAGATACCCACCTCTTCGCAGGCTTTGGTTTTCATATTTACATAAACCTGACTGGCTGGATTATCCCCAACAAGAATAAAAGCAAGGCCAGGTATTATACCTTTACTCTTTAGCTTTAAAACCTCTTCTTTTATCTGTTGCCTGATTTTTGAGGCAAGTTCTTTTCCATTTAATAAAACCATTTAACTCACCTTCTCGATTCTTGTAATAATAGAACCGTTTTTGAATATGGTTACATCCCCTGTTGATTCCGATACAACAATACTTATTGCATTTGTAACAGCAGTAATAGAGGCAGCAGCTATATGGCGAGCACCAAGACCTTTGGGTAGATCATCCACAGCAGTGGAAACAGAAATATAAGCCCCTGCAGTCTCTATAACGCCGTTGCAATCAATCACTATAGCACCATCCAAAAGACTGTATTCCTTCAGTGTATCATCTAAGTTAACCTTTAAAATATTTCTCTCATCAGGACTATAACCTTTAAAGGGATTAAAAATCATCTGTTTTATGTTTTCAAGCACCTTTTCTTTATCACCCAAAATAAATATAGCACCTACACTTTTGCCCTCTCTACCCTGATTGGCAAGTTCTAAAGCAATCCTTAAAACCTTCTCAAAAACCTCCGGCTTTACCGTTTTTTCAAGGTTTATATCACCCTTAAAGCTCAATAGTTCCTTTTCTTTTGATATATCCAGAAACATAACCGTATCGATACCACCACTTGAACCGGTTAAGGCCACGATATCGTGATCTTTTGATAGAATCCCCGATGATGTACCGATCATTAATGCAACCTTGATCTTATTTATTCTATCAAAACTGATATCAGGTACTTTTATAAGACTGCCAAGCGTCTCTATTGTTTCAATATCATCCTCATTTTCCTCATACTCCGATTCTTTCATAACAATCACTTTGCCAACATCGCCCTCTTTCTCAAAAAACTCAAGTATCTCTTTGTCTTGAGATATGTCGCTGTAGTATGCCACAACAACGCTTTTTGGCGAATTTTTGGCTATTTCAAACGCTTTTTTGAGCAGGTCTTCCCGTATTTGAGCTGTTATCATCGCTCTTTTCTATCTCCTTTTTCAACGAAACATCAAAAACAAAATCGGGGCAGTGGAGGGCTGCCGAATCACTCATGCTGAAGCGTTTTGCGCATGTAGCCCTCCATGCGCATACACTGCAACTTACTCTCTTATCTTCCATCTACATTCTCGCCAATGCTTTATTTATCGCATCAAGATAAGCTTTTGCCGATGCTTCAATAACATCGGTTGATGTTCCCCTGCCGATAATCGTCGTATCCAAATCGGGGAAGTACACCTTTACCGTCACCTCGCCAATTGCATCCTTGCCTTCTGTAAGTGCCTGGATATCGTAGCTAATGAGCTTTCCTTTAACATAGGTAATCCTTTCAAGTGCTCTGAATGTAGCATCAACAGGACCATCACCCAGCGCAGCATCCTCAAATTCTTCGTTGTTTTTAACAAGCTTGATGGTAGCCGTTGGCTTTGCTGAACTTCCTGCAACAACCTGCAGAGAAACAAGCTTATAAACCTGAGGTGTAAGTTTATACTTATCCTCAATCAATGCCCTCAAATCTTCATCATATATCTCTTTTTTCTTATCTGCAAGTTTTTTGAATTCAACAAATATCTCATCTATCTGCTCTTTTGTAAGATTATAACCCAGCTCCTTGAGTCTTTCTTCAAGTCCATGTCTGCCTGAATGTTTTCCTAAAACGAGTTTGCTTGTGTCGATGCCGACATCCTCTGGTTTCATAATCTCATAAGTGCTTTTCTCTTTTATAACTCCATCCTGATGGATACCGGCCTCATGGGCAAAGGCATTTTTACCCACAATAGCCTTATTCCTCTGAACCTTGAGCCCTGTTAGTTTACTTACAAGTCTGCTTGCTGGATAGATCTCCTTTGTATTGATATCTGTATAGCAACCTTTATAGAAATCAGACCTTACCTTTATAGCCATAACTATCTCTTCTAAGGCTGCATTGCCTGCCCTTTCCCCTATACCGTTTATCGTGCATTCAACCTGATTTGCGCCAGCCAAAACAGCAGATAGTGAATTTGCCACAGCCATTCCAAGGTCGTTATGACAGTGAACACTCACAACAGCCTTGTCTATATTGGGCACTTTGTTCATAATGTATTTAATAAGCTCGTAATACTCCTGCGGTGTAGTATAACCAACTGTGTCGGGAATATTAATCGTTTTTGCACCAGCCTTAATAGCCTCTTCAAAAATCTCACACAGATAATCCCAATCGCTTCTTGTTGCATCCTCTGCAGAAAACTCCACATCATCGCAAAAATTCCTTGCATATCTAACAGCATCTACTGCAGCTTCTTTTACAGCCTCATAGCTCATACCCAGCTTCTTTTCAACATGCACAGGACTTGTGGCAATGAAGGTATGGATTCTTTTTCTTTTTGCCTCAGCCAAAGCCTCTGCTGCAGCCTCAATATCCTTTTTCACAGCCCTTGCAAGTGATGCAATAATAGGTTTTTCTAACGCTTTAGATACCTCTTTAATAGCCTCAAGATCTCCCGGGCTTGCCGCAGCAAAACCTGCTTCAATCACATCCACACCCAACTTTTCAAGCTGTTTGGCAATTGCTACCTTCTCAGAGGTATTCATGCTTGCACCTGGTGATTGCTCACCATCCCTTAAGGTCGTATCAAAGATTATTATCTTCCTGTCGCTCATAACCCACCCCCCTAAATCTTAACAATTTTACAATATATTCAACAGGACCTGATATTGCATAGGTAAATACTACAAGCGGTATAAAAATATAAGGTTTAAATACCATCAAAGAAAGCACAAGCACTATCAAAGCAAATACCCTGATCGATATCTTTTTGCTCACACTTGTTTTCTTCATGCTTCTGTATTTAATAGGGCTTATCATCAAAAACGCCAAAAGATACATCGAAATCAAAAACAACAAGTCCAGTTTATGCAAATCAAGTTTAAACTTTAAAAAAACAAGAACAAATGCAGCAACAACACTTGCCCCACCAGGAATCGGTAAACCGATAAAACTCTCACGATGAACAGTTTGAACATTAAACCTTGCAAGCCTCAATGCACCACTGATCAAAAACAAAAAAGAAGCAATAATACCCAATCTTCCAAAATCCTTAAGGACAAATAGATACATCAAAAACGCTGGTGCCACACCAAAACTCACAAGGTCGCTTAATGAGTCATACTCAACACCAAACTGACTTTCTGTATGTGTTAAACGCGCCACCTTGCCATCTAAATTATCAAACAAAACAGCAAAGAGTATTACCCAGGCTGATGCTAAAAATCTACCACTATTGGCAAGCAGTATGGCATAAAAGCCCGCAGCAAGATTTACTGTAGTAAAAAGATTTGGCAGAATATAAACAGCTCTACTTCTTTTCATTTCAAAACACCTATAAGGCTTTCTTTAGCCTTCACTTTTTCATTTAAAACAACAGTCCATTCAATATCTGCATCAACATAAATGTCAACCCTTGAACCAAATCTAATCAAACCTATAATATCGCCCTTTTTAACATAATCACCGGGCTTTGGATATGTTGCAATTCTTCTTGCAACAAGACCCGCAATCTGCACAACCACAACCTTTTTCTTAGAAAGTGTTTCTATTAAAATTGCACTTTGCTCATTATCCAGTGAGGCTTTTTCTACATTTGCAGGCAAAAATTTGCCTTTATTATAAACCGAATCAACAACAAAACCATCCACTGGAGCCCTGTTGATATGAACATCAAACAAAGACATAAATACGCTGATGCGATCTACCTCTTTTTTTAAAAAGAAACGCTCAAAAGCCTTTCCTGCAAAAACGACCCTGCCGTCAGCAGCACTTACCAGACCGTTTTTTAAAGCAGGCATGTTGCGTTTTGGGTTTCTAAAGAAAAAACAGCTATAGGCAGCAGCTGTGGCAAAAGCAATGGATGTATATTTACATTTCAAAGCCCCACAAACAGCTGCTGATAAACCAAAACCTGCTATAAAAGGATAACCCTCTTTTGCTATTAAATCCTTCTCGTTAGTTTTTAGACTCATCTATAGCCTTATTCTCCTCAATCCATGGCATCATTTTTCTCAATTTTGCACCGACTTTCTCAATTGGATGATTCTTATCTTTTTCAATCAGCTTATTAAATACGGTTCTACCGCTTTTATTTTCAAGCACCCACTCGCGTGCAAAGCTTCCATCCTGAATCTCTTTTAAAATAGCCTTCATTCTCTGCTTTACACTTTCGTCTATAACCCTTGGACCCCTTGTCACATCACCGTATTTTGCTGTGTTTGAGATTGAATACCTCATGCCCCAGATGCCGCTTTCATACATCAAATCAACAATCAGTTTTAATTCATGGAATGTTTCAAAATAAGCCATCTCTTCTGGATAACCAGCCTCAACAAGTGTTTCAAAACCTGCTTTTACAAGAGAAGTTACACCGCCACACAATACGGTCTGCTCACCAAATAGATCGGTTTCTGTTTCATCCTTAAATGTTGTCTCAATAACACCTGCCCTTGCACCACCAATTGCGGCTGCATAACTCAAAGCAAGCTCTTTTGTGTTGCCAGAGTAATCCTGAGCTACAGCAATCAACATCGGCACACCCCTGCCTTTTTCATACTCCCTTCTTACAAGATGACCAGGACCTTTTGGTGCAATCATCATAACATTAACATCTGCGGGGGGAACGATTTGACCAAAATGTATATTAAAACCATGTCCAAATGCTATCGTATCACCCTCTTTTAGATTTGGCTCAATCGATTCTTTATATATCTCAGGCTGCAATTCATCTGGTGCAAGTATCATAATCACATCGCCCCATTTAGCAGCTTCAGCAGTTTCCATAACCTTCAAACCTGCTGCTTCAGCCTTTTGCCACGATTTTGACCCCTTTCTTAAACCCACTACAACATCACAGCCTGAGTCTTTCAAATTGTTTGAATGAGCATAACCCTGAGATCCATAACCGATAACAGCAACCTTTTTTGATTTAATTAAAGATAGATCCGCATCCTTTTCATAGTATATATTCAGCGCCATTTAAAACCTCCTACCTCTTCTTTTCTCTTATCATAGCCACTTTTCCCGTTCTTGCAAGCTCTTTTATACCAAAAGGCTCAAGTAGCTTCAAGATAGCATTTATTTTTTCTGTATCACCTGTTACCTCAACCGTATAGGAATCGTGAGAAACATCGACAATTTTACCTCTAAATATATCAACAATCCTCAAAACCTCGGCACGCGTATTCATATCGGTATGCATTTTAATCAAAGCCATTTCACGCTCAACAAACGGCTCATCACCAAATTCCACTACCTTAATTACATCGATTAGCTTATTGAGCTGCTTACCAATCTGCTCAAGCACCTGCTCATTGCCCTCTGTCACTATTGTCATCCTTGAAAGCCCCTCTTCGTTAATGGGAGCAACACTCAAGGCATCTATGTTATAGCCCCGTGCGGCAAACAGGTTTGCCACCCTGCTTAAAACACCTGCCTGGTTCTCTACAATAATAGAAAAAATCCTCTTCATAACCCCCACCCCTCTTTAAGTTAACAGCATATTGCTAATTGGCGCACCCGCAGGCACCATTGGATAAACATTCTCTTCCCTTGCAATGATGGCATCCAACAGGTATGCCCCTTTATGATTTTTCATCTCAACCAAAGCATCCTCAACCTCTTCTTTCTTTCTTATCCTTCTTGCCTTAATACCGTAGCTTTCTGCCAGCTTAACAAAGTCAGGCTGAACCTCTATATTTGTGAAAGCATACCTTCTACCGTAGAACAGCTGTTGCCACTGCCTGACCATACCCAGATAGCCGTTATTTAAAATTATCACCTTAACCGGAATATCATATGCAACAATAGTGGCAAGCTCCTGTTCATTCATCTGAAAGCTTCCATCACCCGCAATCACATAAACGGGTCTATCCTTAAAACCAAACTGTGCTCCAATACCAGCTGGAAAGCCATAACCCATTGTTCCTAAACCACCCGATGTAAGCAGCTGCCTTGGTTTTCTGAATGTATAAAACTGAGCCACCCACATCTGATGCTGACCAACCTCTGTAGATATTACAGGATCATCATCTTTTGTAAGTTCCGCAAGCTTTTCTATAACATATTGAGGCAGAATTTCATCGGTTTCGGTGTTATAGGCCAACTTATGCTCGTTTTTCCATTTCTCGATCTGCTCAAGCCACGGTTTTCTAATTTCGTCAAAATCGATCGAGGAATAATCCTCAAGCACATGCAAAAGCTCCTGTAAAACAAGCCTTGCATCACCAACAAGCGGATAATCCACTTTAATATTTTTACTGATACTTGTTGGATCTATATCGATGTGCACTATCTTGGCATAAGGCGCAAACTCAGAAACCTTACCTGTAACCCTGTCATCAAATCTTGCACCAACAGAAATCAACAAATCGCAATATTGAATAGCCATATTTGCTCTGTAAGTGCCATGCATGCCTGCCATACCAAGGCTTAGCTCGTCATCCTCAGGATATGCACCAATACCCATAAGCGTTGTAAATACTGGAATTTTGAGTTTCTTGGCAAGCTTGAATAACTCCTGATGAGCCTGCGAGGTAATAACGCCTCCACCCACATACAGTAGAGGTTTTTTTGCGGACACTATGGCTTTTGCAACCTTTCTTATCTGCTTGGGATTGCCGTGATATGTGGGATTATAACCCCTGATATGAATGCTCTCTGGGTATTTAAAAGATGCTTTGGAAACCTGCACATCTTTGGGAAAGTCTATCAACACCGGACCCGGCCTACCTGTTGTTGCTATATAGAACGCCTTTTTAATTATCTCTGCTAAATCTTCAACATCTTTAACAAGAAAGTTATACTTGGTGCATGAGCGTGTCATACCAACAATATCGGCTTCCTGAAAAGCATCATTGCCTATAAGATGCGTTGGCACCTGACCGGTAAAAACAATCACAGGTATTGAATCCATGTAAGCTGTCGCAAGCCCTGTTACGGTGTTTGTTGCGCCAGGTCCGCTTGTAACAAGGGCAACGCCTGGTTTGCCAGTAGCGCGTGCATAACCATCTGCCATATGAACAGCAGCCTGTTCATGCCTTGTCAAAATAAATTTAATATCGTTTTGTTTATAAAGCTCATCATGTAGATCGATAATAGCTCCCCCCGGAATACCAAAAAGATATTCCACCCCTTCTTTTTTTAAACTTTCTATAAATATCTGGGATCCTGTAAGCTTCATTGCCCCTCCTTCTTGAGTGGTTTATGAGTTGGATTAAATCATCCCCCCTGCAAGTTTGAGTGATTATTATAGTAAATATAATGAATTTATCAAGAAAAAACTTAAGCTATTTATACTCTTTTTTAATTCTCAACAGCTTAGAATTTATTGCTACAATCACAGTGCTTAAAGACATTAAACCGGCTCCAATAGCTGGAGATATTAATATACCATAATTATATAAAACTCCAGCTGCAAGGGGTATTGCCACAACATTGTAACCCACAGCCCACAATAAATTTTGAATGATTTTATTGTATGTTGCCCTACCTAACAAAATCAATGATACAACATCTTTTGGAGAGCTATTGGTTAAAATAATGTCAGCCGTTTCAATTGCAACATCAGTACCTGATCCAATGGCTATACCAATGTCGGCTTGAGCAAGCGCAGGTGCATCATTAATACCATCACCTGTCATGGCAACAAAATTATTATTCTCTTGTAATTGCTTTATTTTAACAAGTTTTTCGTGAGGCAAAACCTCTGCAAAATACCCATCTATATTTAGCACCTTACTAACATATTCAGCTATATTTTTATTATCCCCTGTAATCATCCAGCATTTAATACCTAAATTATGTAAATCCTTAATCGCCTCTTTTGACTCCTCTCTTATTTCATCTGATAACACAATTAGTCCGATAGGTTTATTATCTTTAAGGACATACACAAAAGAACCCTGATAAGTATTATCAAAAGTTATTTTTATATTGTTTCTTTTAAGATATTGTTCACTAACAAGTGCAATTTTAGATCCATTAATTATGCCTTCAACACCTTCTCCCTTTAAAACATTGAATTTTTCTACATCCAACAACGGGCTCTTTATTTTTTTGAACTTTTCTATTATTCCTCTTGCAATAGGATGTTCAGAACCTTGTTCTAACGATGCTGCATATTGGATTATATTTTCTTGAGTATATTTTTTATCAAAAATTACAACCGATGATACTATAAAATTTCCTTTAGTCAGTGTTCCCGTTTTATCAAATGCCATAATATCTATATTTTTAGAGTTCTCAAAAGCAGTTCTGTTCCTAATTAGTAAACCATTTTTAGCTGCTATTGAGGTTGATACTGCGCTAACTAAAGGTATTGCTAACCCCAATGCGTGTGGACAAGTAATAATCATAACTGTTGCCATTCTCTCTATAGCAAATTCTAAACTCGGTCCAAAAAAATACCAATACAAAAATGTAATAGTTCCAGCTGATATAGCAATTATTGTAAGCCATTTTGCAGCGATATCAGCTATTCTCTGCGTCTTTGATTTTGAAGATTGCGCTTGTTTGACAAGCTCAATAACTTTATGTATATACGACTCTTTACCAGCCTGTTCAACAATAATCTCAATTGTTCCATCACCATTTGTTGAACCACCTATTACTCTATCATTTATTGACTTTTTTATTGGTTTCGATTCGCCAGTAATCATAGATTCATCAATGTAGGTCTCGCCTTTAATGATCGTACCGTCTGCAGGAATCTTTTCCCCAGCTTTAACTAAAACAACATTTCCCTTCTTCAATTTTTCTATATCGATATCAACAAATTTATCATCTATTTTCAAATGAGCTGTTTTAGGCAAAAGTTTTGCAAGCATCTCTAAAGCTTTTGAGGCACTTATAACCGATTTCATTTCTATATAATGGCCAATTAGCATAATATCTATCAGAGTTGCCAATTCCCAGAAAAAGTATTTACCCTTTAAAGCAACAACCACTGCTGTGCTGTAAATGTAGGCCACGCTGATTGCTAATGCAACAAGAAGCATCATTCCTGGTTGTCTATCTTTTAACTCACTATAAGCACCTTTAAAAAAAGGCCATCCTCCATAAAAATACACAAAAGTAGATAAAATCCACAGTATATATTTATTGAAAGGAAGACTTACACTTATACCGACTAACTGCTGAACTAAAGGGGAAAGTGAAAGAATAGGAAAAGTCACAATCAATGATACTATAAACCTCTTTTTGAAGTCATCAGCCATCCTCCTATGATGCTCTAAATGGTCATGTTTATTTACATTATGGCTATCATGTTGATCGTGATTACTATTATGTTTATGATTCATAGATAACATTCCATCCATTCTACACTTTCCCCCTTTTTATCAATTTGACTATTTTACAGCATCTATTGCTTTTTTAAGTTTATTTTCGATATCTGATGCAACATCATGTAATGCATTATTCTCTATTCCTCCCATAAGAACAGTGGGACGAACAGCCGCAACATATACTTCACCTTTAAATTCATATACTATTACATTGCATGGCAACAATAAACCGATATCCTGTTCTGCCTGCATTGCTCTGTGTGCATTAGGAGGATTACATGCTTCAAGTATTACATAATTTTCAATATCAACTTTCAATTTCTCATAAAGTGTATATTTCATATCAATAGTTGATAAGATACCAAAGCCATTCTCTGACAATGCTTTTTTTGTTTTTTGAATTGCATCTACAAATGATAGATTCACCTTTTTCTTATATCCGTAATCCATTTTTCCCTCCTACATTTTAATGATATATTTAATAATTTTATCCATCTCTTCTATCTTTTCATCTATTTCGGATTCATCCTTATACCTCACAGCATCCTTTATGCAGGTTTTTAGATGCTTACTCAGTATCATTGCATTTGACTTTTTTAGAATAGAAATCACTGCCATTAGTTGAGTAGAAATATCAATACAATACCTATTTTCCTCAATCATAGCAGTAACAGCCTTTAAATGCCCTAAAGCAGTTTTTAACAGTTGATAAGCCTCTTTATGTTTTATATCCGCTTTTTCCATAGAACTCACTTACTTACCATCCTCTCTAAAAATCTACTTATCATTTTAAGACAACAAATTTACCATACATACCTTTTGCAGCATGACCAGGAATCTGGCAAATATAGTAATACACGCCAGGGGTGGTTGCCGTAAATGTTGTGCTATCAACATAATATCCCGAATTCGATTTCTTTGGTATGGGCATAATTACAGCCCCTCCAAATGCAACACTGTTCATCATCATGGGCATATTGTTGTAAGGTGGTTGGGTTTTTGTAATCATTATTGCATGAGGCATATCATCATCCTTATTAACAAGTTTAATGGTTATAACAGAGCCTTCTTTAACAACAATAGTAGGATTAACCAAACCATAAACACCGAAGGCATACATATTATCCTCATCAGGAGAAGCTATTATAGGTATAGTAATCTTTGAATCCAAAAATTTTACCGTATTTGTCTTTTTATTAATCCTTACACCAGCAACAGGGATTTTATAGAAACTCTTTAATTCGTTAATTGAAATAGTACTCAAATTTCTCATTTTATTCATCATTTGGGAGCCACCCATCATATTACCCTTCATGTTTCCTTTACCGCCCATCATTTGGGAGCCACCCATCATATTTGTTGCAGAAACAGTAGTATTAAAAGAAAAAGAACCACCCAGCATCAAAACTAAACTAACCACAAAAAAATAACTTCTCATCCCAAACTCCTTTCTATAATTTCTCTAAATCTTTTTTCATTTTTTCAAAAGTTTCTTTGTCTATTTCACCCTTTGCATACCTTTTTTTTAAAATCACAATAGGATCTTCATCTCCTATTGACATCGGGTTATATTCATCCCTACTGTAATCTCTATCCCTATGAGGCGAATTGTTAAACCCAAACTTCACTAAAAAAAGGATTGCAATAACAAAAACGACTAAAATTAAAATACCCATATACCATCCTCCTATTCCCCTAAATCCTAAACCATACATTCCATGAAACACACAAAACCTCCTTAAAATAAATTTATCCCTCCCATATGGGGGGGGGATTAGAAATCACTTATAATATAAAACCTTTTACTAATTTTGTCAAGTAGAAAATCACAAATTATCTTTTATCTTTGTAAACAACCCTGTTGTTTCTAAGGTCTTGACAAGCCTATAGAGCGTTTCATTGACAGGCACATCAACACCTACATCTTTTGCAAGTTTTACAAGATAACCGTTTAGATAATCTATTTCTGTTTTTCTACCTCTCCTTAAATCCTGACCCACACTTGCCTTCCAGCTTCTTGGCTTAAATGACATCATAAACTCAAAAGCCTCTCTGGCTAAAAGATCTATGTCAAAATCAAGATCGAGTTTTTTTCCAACTTCACACATCTCATTAAGAACCCGCTTTGTTATCCATAATGAGTTTTTATTTTCCAAATCCAGCACATCTGTTAATGCATTAATCGTTGCTCCTCCGCAGTAAAACATAAATTTCTTCCATTTATCACGCATGATATTATCTGAAACAAGTACATCAATCCCTACATATCCAAACATCGTTGCTATGTGGTTAAATGTCACCCCCCTTTTTAGACTACCCAAAACGATACCGTGATTAAGAAACTCCTCAATAACATTATCAGATACAAAACGAGAGCCGATATTGCTAACCATAGGAAAAATCTGAGATTCTTTAAAAAGCTTTCTGGCTAAATCCTCTGTATAGATACCGTTTTGAAGTGTTATAAGATTACAAAACGGCCATCTGTTTTTAATATCCTGAAGATTTTTCTGGCTATCGTAGCTTTTTGAAGCTAAAATAACTATATCAACGCCAAAATCCACATCTTCAGGATTTGATGAAATCTCAATTTCAAACCTTTTTTCTTCACCATTCTTTAAAATCACAACTCCTTTTTGTTTTACTGCATCTGCTATCCTTTTGCGTGAAATACAAAATACATTGTTTTGGGTAGATAGCAAACCCGCAAAATATAAACCTAAAGCCCCTGCACCATAAACAACTATATTCATCTTCCAACCTCCACTTTTTTAACAAAACACTACCAAATTTTCTAAAAAATAGCTATAATTTTTAAAAACCCATGGAGGTGTAAAAATGAAGGAGATTGAGGTATCAAAAAACGGTCAGATAGGCTTTATTACACTAAACGATCCTGAGCATTTAAATGTTTTTACAACGCCGCTTGCCCGTCAGCTAAACGATGCACTTGTTGAGCTTGATAACGACAAAGATATACGGGTGGTTGTGATTAATGCGGCAGGTAAAGGGTTTTCTGCTGGTATAGATGTCAACGAATTAAAAGACAAAACACCGCTTGAATTACTCAAAACCACCCAATTAATGGAGCAGATGAACTTAACAATGACAAACATGAAAAAACCAACTATTGCATCGGTAAAAGGGTTTGCCGTGGCAAATGGCTTTGGGCTTGTTGCACTATGTGATCTTGCCGTTGCAGCCAAAGGAACAAAATTTGGTTTAACAGCCATAAATGTGGGTTTATCCTGCATTGGACCTGCTGTTGCTGTATCAAGGATTATAGGTAGAAAAAGAACACTTGAGCTACTGCTTACAGGCAGAATAATTATGGCAGAAGAAGCCTACCAGTGGGGTTTAATAAACAGGGTCGTGGATGATGATAAATTAGAAGAAGAAACAATGAAATTGGCAGAAGAACTTGCTCAAAAAAGCCCTCTTGCACTTCAGATAACAAGAAACGCATTCTACAAAATGGCAGATCTACCACATGAAAAGGCAATTGAGCTTGCAAATTACGCATTCACCCAAATTTGTGCACTTGAGGATGCAAAAGAGGGAGTTGAGGCTTTCCTGCAGAAACGCCAACCAAACTGGAAACTAAAATAAAACTTGAAGCTTTGAGTGGTTTTATTATAATGTTGCTTGGTGCGGGGCGTAGCGCAGCTTGGTAGCGCACCAGTTTCGGGTACTGGGGGTCGTGGGTTCAAGTCCCTCCGCCCCGACCATCTATTTTTCTACATTATCTCCATAAACGGTGTGAAGGCTATTACTTCTGTGTCGTTTTCCTTAACAAGCACCATATGTTCAAGTCTAATGCCAAGTTTTCCTGGAATATAAATCCCCGGCTCTATCGTAAAAACCATATTGGGCTGAATAACCATATCATTTTTCTCATTCAAGAAAGGAAACTCATGAACCTCCAACCCTATCCCATGACCCAGTGAGTGGATAAAATATTTATCCAGACCAAACTTAGCAAGCTCGCTTTTTGCCCTTTTGTAAACCTCACTTGCCTTTGTTCTTGAGGGTGCTATCATCTCAGTTGAGTAAAGCTGAGCATAAAATACAGCGTTAAACAACTCCCTCTTCTCATCAGTCTTTTTGCCCATCAAAAAGGTGTATGTTGTATCTGAATGGTATCCATCGACCTTTGCACCAAAGTCTATAACAACAAAATCCCCTTCTTCTATTTTTCTATCCGTTGGCTGATGGTGCGGATATGCTGCATTAGGTCCTGTTGCAACAATCGTATCAAACGCCTCTTTTTCTGCACCATGCTTTTTCAATTGACAGGCAAGCTCATCAGCTATCTCTTTTTCTGTTAAACCCGGCTTTAGATAAGGATAAACCTTTAAAAATGCGTTTCGCGCAACAACTGCAGCCTTTCTGATAGCGTTAATCTCATCCCTGTCTTTAATCATCCTCAACATTAGCGTTTGATTTGTAAAATCCACAATCTCAAACTCATCAAACGCCTTAATCTGTGCGTATGTTGACCTTAAAAAATCAAACCCAACCCTTAATACACCGTTACTTTTTAAAAACTTAGCTATATCATCAAGGTCGCTTCCAAGTTCAACCCTATCGCCAAGCAGCTGTCTTGCCTCTTCATAGACAAGCCTATTTGTAAACAATTTTACTTGATCCTTTAAAACAATGAGTACGCCACCACTTTTAAAATTACTGAAGTATCTAATATCTGCCTCATTAAACAGCACAACCCCGTCTATGTTAAATTCATCCATCTTCTCTATTAGTTTATTAAGCCTCTCCTGATTCATACCTGATCCTCCCTGACAGTTATATTTCTTTTCTCTTTTGCCTTATACAACGCCTTATCGGCTCTTTTTATCAAAGACTCAATGCTATCGTTTTCTCTAAATTGAGCCACACCAAAGCTTGAGGTTATACTGAATGTTTCATCTTTATATTTGAATTTTAGCCTCTGGATTGCTTCCCTTAGCTTCTCTGCAACATCGTAAGCCTTTTCTAATGTTGTGTTGGGTAGAATAATCAAAAACTCCTCGCCTCCGTATCTAATGGGTATATCCCCTGCTCTAATTAACGATTTTACAGTCTTACAAAAACCCTTCAAAACAATATCACCTGCTAAATGTCCGTAGGTGTTGTTAATCTTGCTGAAATGGTCAAGGTCTGCCATAATGACAGAAAGCGGCTGGTTATACCTTGTGGATTTACTGATCTCCATTGGTAAGAAGTGTAAAAGTCCTCTTCTGTTGTAAATACCGGTAAGCGGATCGACAATGAGATTCTCCTGAGCCTGTTTAAGCTTCTCTTTAAGCTCCTCTATCGTTTTTTTAGCCTCATCCATCTTTTTTGAGTATTCCTCGATTTCATTTTTCATGGTTATGGTTGTATCTTTGATCTTTATTGCAATACCAATAAGTCTTCTGCTTAACTCATCAACATCCACATCTTTGCTGCTTATAGCGTTGTTTATCTCATCTATATGCCCCTGAAATGTATTGACATAATTGTTTGATGATGTGCTAAAAGTAGTTATTGTGTAAATCAAAGCCTTCAGTGCCTTATCAAGCTTGGTCTGCAGCGATGCAATATATTCTTCTTCAAGTTTTTCCTTCTCCTCCACAAGCTCTTTTAGCTGTTTTCTAATCTCTGTCTCATCAAGCCTATATGGACTGCTTGAGAGTTTTGCGTTTAGCTGCTTTACCTTTTCTAAATAATCCTTTGCTTTTTTATCATCGCTTTCAACATCAAGCAGCATAAATAAAATTTCAATAATATCTCGATAAACGATATCTTTTGAATCCTTGGTGGCTGTGCCAAGCCTAAAAAGAATCTCCTTTGCCTGCTTAAGCGATTCAATATCAATCCTGTTTTTTAAAATCTCCTTGACCTCGTCCAATTTATCCCTGTAGCGCTTATCAGCCTCTGCTGATTTTGCAAGAGCAATAAGAATACTGACATCATTAAGCAAAAGCCTGTTAAACTGCCTTTTTTGTTCAAGAATAAACTCATCGTATTTAATAACAAACTCGGCAATCTCATCCCTTAAAGCCTCAAGCGGTTTTATATCCTCCTGAAATTTTATCTTTTTAACCTTCTCTTTGAGTTTATCTATCTCGATATCGATAGGCTTATGCGATGTTTTCAGAGCTATGAGAAGATGAACTATAATCTTTGAAAGGTTGTCTATATAAACTGAACAGTTTACCCTTCCCTTTGAAATAGTCTTTCTTATCATGCCATCCCCCCAACTACATCAATCCTTACGATATTACTACACTTATCAGCTTTTTTTCAATCAAAACAAAAGATTTTTGGCTATTTACACAGAAATTTTTTTCTTGTATCATTGCCAAAGCAGGTAAAAACTGAGGTGCTGCTTGATAAAAACCGAGCGTTTCACAGAAACGCTTAAAACAAACTTTTTAATATTAGCTGTAAGGCTTTTTTCGGTTTCTGGTGCCGTTGTCTGGGTAACGTATCCTCAACTCTACTTCGCACACATCAATAAAATTCAAATAATCTTTATATACAACCTCATCATATACATCTACACGCTGCTTTTTATAATAAGATTCTTTTTACCTAACCAATCAAGGAGGTGCGAGTTATTTTGTTTTTCAACATTTGTTTTTGATCAAATAGTAATATCCTACTTCACATACAACACAGGTGGATTTTCAAGTCCATTCTACTCTGGATATTTTGTTGTTACAACAATATCAGCATTTGTGCTTGGTGTAAGATGGGCACTTTTAACGGCACTTGCAGGTGGAATTTTTTACATATTTTTTAACTATAGCTATGGGATCGGTTTATACAATATTGCTGAAATTATATACAGAATCATACCTTTCTTTGTTATTGCTCTACCTACAGGAATATTAAGCGATCTATTAGAGAAACATATTAAAGAAATCGACTCATTAAACGAAAAACTCAAACAACAAAATATAAAATTGCAGGAATCGTTAGAAAAAATAGAATCTATGCAAAAACAATTAATAAAAAGAGAAAAGGAAAACGCCCTGTTAGAAATAACAGAAGGGCTGGCGCACAGACTGAGAAATCCCATCATGAGTATTGGTGGAATGGCAAATATATTGGATAAAAAATTAAAAAAACAAACACCCCACAAAGAACTTGAAAAGTATGTGGAATACATAAAAACAGAAAGCAAAAATATCAGTCAGATTTTAAACAACATACTGCAGATGAGCGATAGAGAGGTGCAATTAAAATTCATATCTTTGCCCAAGATTATAGAAAAAGTATTAAATGAGTTTGACAATCAAATAAAAACTTATAACATAAAGGTTGTAAAAAAATTTGAAGAAAGGCTTCAGCCCATCAGGAGTGATGAGAAAAAACTCAAGGTTGCTCTAAGAAACATCATCGACAACTGCATTAAAGCAATGAAGAATGGTGGTAACTTAACCATTGAGGTAAAAAAATCTACAGAAATCAAAAATATGGTGGAAATAAACATCATTGATACTGCTGGTGGTATTCCAAAGGAGATTCTAAAAAATATATTCAAACCGTTTGAGTCTGGTGGAGAAGTAAAAAAAGGCATTGGCCTGCCCATAGCAAAACATTCTATTGAGACAGTGGGTGGAGAGTTATACATAGACAGCAAAATAGGTCAGGGCACGACATTTAAAATACTACTGCCGATGTGAGGTTTAAAAAATGAAAAAAATTGTCTTAAGTGGAATGAGGCCAACAGGTATCCTGCATCTTGGAAACCTTTATGGCGCTTTGAGCAACTGGATAGAGCTTCAGAACAAAGACTATGAAAGATTCTACTTTGTTGCAGACTGGCATGCTCTAACAACGGGCTTTTCAAACTCAACCGATATTCCTCAAAATACGATCAATATGGTTGTAGATTGGCTGGCATTTGGGCTTGATGCAGAAAAAAATACACTATTTGTCCAATCGCTTGTAAAAGAACATGCAGAGTTGTTTTTGCTTCTATCGATGATTACACCTGTTAGCTGGCTTGAAAGAGTGCCTTCATATAAAGATCAGATCGCCCAGCTTGGCAAAAGCAAAACATCCAATTACGGATTTTTGGGCTATCCTGTATTGATGGCTGCAGATATCATAATATACAAAGCCCACTATGTGCCTGTGGGGCTTGATCAGGTTGCCCATCTTGAATTTACACGAGAATTGGTGCGCCATTTTAACCATACGGTAGAAAAAGAGGTCTTCATCGAGCCGCAACCATTGCTTACAGAGGTGCCAAAGATTCTTGGACTTGATGGAAGAAAAATGAGTAAGTCTTATGATAACGCCATCTACCTATCAGACACAGAGGAAGAAACAGCCAAAAAAATCAAGGTTATGTTTACAGATCCAAGAAGAAAAAGAAAAAGTGATCCCGGTGTGGCAAAAGATTGCGGAGTATTTATGCTTCATAAAATATTTACAGACAAGCAAAAACAAAACGAGATAGAAAAAGCCTGCAGTCAAGCAACAATAGGATGTGTTGAATGTAAAAAAATGCTCATAGAAAATCTAAACAATGCCTTAAAACCAATCAGGGAAAAAAGAAACGAACTGTTGCAAAAAAAGGATTATGTAAAAGAAATATTAATTGAAGGCTCAAAAAAAGCCTCCCTAAAAGCAAAAGAAACGATGGAAGAGGTGAGAGATGCCATTTTTTCAAAAGGAAGACTTGGATAAAATTAAAAGAGACTTTTTAGATCCCCTAACAGGCTTAAACAACAAATCCAGCCTTTTTTATATCACGCAACACATATTAAGACAGTTTGAAAGATACGAAGAAAACTGGAGTATGATAATATTTAGCGCCAAAAAAGATGAAAACATCCGCATAGACTGCAGTGATATCTCTCAAAACGAGATAGATAAAGCAATTGCAGAAAAGCTAAAAGAGATAACCCGCAGAAGCGATATTCTGTTTAGATGCTCTGATGGCATATTCTGCATCCTAACAAGGGTATTTGAGGGTGACGATATTGTAATGTTTTGCAACAAGATAAAAAATCACCTCCTTCAACTCAAAAAGGATGGATGCAGTTTAGAAATAAAGCCAAAATTCGGTATCACCTTCTCAAAAATGCCAGACACAACAGAAAGCTTTGCAGAACGCTCATTTGATGCTCTAAACAAAGCAATTAAAGAAAATCAAGATATAGTAGTAGAAACTTAGCCACTTAAGAACTCTCTGTCAATAAAGTTTGTATCGTAGTTATTGTTTATAAAATCCGATGTTGTAAGCAGTTTTTTGAAGAAATCGATGTTGGTTTTAATACCCTCTATAATAAACTCATTGAGGCATCTAAGCATCCTTTTTCGAGCCTCTTCTCTATCGCTACCCCTAACAATAAGCTTTGCTATCATCGAATCGTAGTATGGTGAAACATTTGAATTACAACCTATAGCTGTATCCACCCTTACACCGGGTCCTCCTGGCAGATAAAGGTTGGTAATTCTACCCGGTGATGGATAAAACTTAACAGGATCTTCTGCGTTAATCCTGCACTCTATCACATGAAATTTGGGTGAAAGCCCGACCTGAAGCAAATCAAGCTCCCTGCCTGCTGCAACCTTTATCTGCTCCTTTATTAAATCAACGCCATATACCATCTCACTAACAGGATGCTCAACCTGAATACGTGTGTTAATCTCTATAAAATAGAATTCTTCTCCGTCAAAAAGAAACTCAAGCGTGCCTGCGTTTTTATATCCAAGAATCTTTGCTGCCTCCACGGCTGTTTCATGAAGCCTTTTTCTTGTTGCTTCCTTTAAAACAGGGGATGGGGACTCCTCAAGAAGTTTTTGATGTCTGCGCTGCAGTGTGCAATCCCTCTCACCAATATGCACAACATTGCCGTATTCATCAGCTAAAATCTGAACCTCGATATGTCTTGGATGTTCTATAAACTTTTCAAGATATATATCATCCTTACCAAAAGAGGCCTTTGCCTCAAGCTTTGCAGACCTGAAAGCATCAATAAGCTCCTCTTTTGAGCGAACAACACGCATACCTCTACCACCACCGCCCCATGCAGCCTTAAGCAAAACAGGATATCCAATATCGTTTGCTATTTTAATCAGGGCATCCTCATCCTCTATCGAGCCTTTGCTGCCTGGCACCGTTGGTATACCATTTTCATCTAAAATAGCCTTCACGGTAGATTTATCTGCAAGTCTTTCCATTGTTTCTGCATCTGGGCCTATAAACTTAACGCCTAAATCCTTACACACCCTTACAAACGATGGATTTTCTGATAAAAATCCATATCCCGGATGCACTGCATCACATCTGGAGTTTGCTATTGCCTGTGCTATGTTAAACAGATGAAGATAGCTCTTTGTAGCCTCAGCCGGCCCAATGCATATAGCCTCATCGGCAAGTTTAACATGCAATGAATCCTTATCCTCTGTTGAATAGACAGCCACGGTTTCTATGCCAAGCTCTCTTGCTGCTCTAATAATTCTTACGGCAATCTCACCTCTGTTTGCAATAAGAATCTTCTTAAACATCAATCCAACCTCTTAACAAGGAATAGCGGCTGGTCGTATTCAACTTTTTGACCATTTTCTACTAAAATCTTTTCTATTCTGCATGGAAACTCAGCCTCAAGCTCATTCATAATCTTCATTGCCTCTAAAATACACAGCACATCGCCTTTTTTAACCTCATCGCCTACCTCAACATAAGGCGGCGATGTGGGCGATGGTGCCCTGTAAAATGTTGCAACCATAGGTGATTTTATCTCAACAAGGCCGCTTGTATCCTCAACCGCTACCTTTTTCTCCTCCTCTGCTTTTTGAGTTTGAGAGGGCTTGGCTGCCTCAACAACAACAGGTTGAGGTTGAGCAACGATGTTTTCTGCAACAAACGCCTCTTTCTTCTTCAAAACTATCTGAATCTCATCATCCTTATATTCAAACTCAACAAACTGGCTTTTTTCAACAAACCTCATCAAATCCTTTAAAGACTTTAAATCCATAAATCTCCTCCTTCTTCATAATCCTGAAAAATATAGCAAAAAATGTTTATTGTTTCAAACTATTTAGAATTCTAAATAAAGCTTATTTTCAAACTTAAACTTCTTTATCGTTGTTTTCAAACGGTATAGTAAATCTTCAAATGTTTTTCCATCATTAGGATAAAAGGCCCATGCAATATAAAACAAACCTGTAGAATAAAATTTTTTATCAATACATGCTCCTGTTTCTGATAAAATCTCCTTTGATAATATATCAAAAAATTTCCTATAATCTTGATTACAATTAAGGCTCATCCCTATAAAGGAATCAGAGCCAGAACGCATAACTCTAATAAATTTTCCACTCTTTATCATACCTTCAGCAAGCTTCTCTAAAATTTGGTTACCTTTTTGAATACTGCATTTGTAGTTGATATATCCTAAATTTTTAATATCAACATAATAAAGGCAAAACGGCTGTGATCTTCTAATAAATTTATCCACAAACCTAACAAAGCTGTGGATTCTATCAGCTCCGGTGAAGAAGTCGCGCTCAAAGATCTTTTTTCTCTCTTTTTCAACCTCAAATAGCTCTATATATTCATCTTCTGTTTTTTCAATAATATACCCATCAATTAAAACATCCTTAATTTTGTTAAGCAATTCTCTATCGATAGACACATGTTTTAAAATATCCAGCGCCTCAAAAACCGAGTATCTTTCCTTCTTTCTATACGCCCTTGTTGAAGTTAAGGCATCAAATATATCGGCAATAGAAAGAATTCTTGTAAAAAAATCGATCTCTTTGCATTTAAGACCGTCTGGATAACCACTACCATCGCATCTTTCGTGATGATGCTTTACACTTAAAGCAATCTCTTTAAACTGGTCTATATCCTTTATTATCTCCCAGCTAAAAACGGGATGGTATTTGATTATCTCAAATTCATGATGGGATAGTTTACCCGGTTTTAACAACACCGAATCCGGTACACCTATTTTACCTAAATCATGCAACAATCCTGCCACATAGAGAAGGTTCTGCTCCCTTTCTGTTAGATTCAGATAGTCAGCTATCCGTTTTGAATATAAGGCAACTCGCTGAGAATGCCCTTTTGTATAACTATCCCTGATTGCAGCAACCTTCATCAGAGAAAAGATAAATTTTTCCTCATTTGTTGAAACAACCCTGTTTAGATACCCCAGTCGTTTAAAGGAATAAATCGCAAGAACAAGCTGCAAACCTATCCTTTTCAAAATCATCTTATGAAAACCTATATCCTTTATCGGTTCGACAAATCCGTAAGCAAACGAAGCAACAACTTCGCCGTTGTATTCAATGGGCACAAAAATTCCATTTACAACTCCAAGCTTTTTTGCCTCCAAAGACGGCTTAAGATTAAATCTATCAATGGCTTCTTTGTAAGTAACTGTTTGTTTGATACCCATTTTATACATCTTATAAACTATCCAATCCTGCACCTTCTGTGTGGGCTCTTTAAAAAAGTATGTAAAGTTTCTATCTTTTGAGAAAACACAGTAGATATTATCGTAAGGCATGATAAAACCGGTAATATAAGAATCCACTTTATAAAGGATTTTTTTTAATATGCTTTCAAGCCATTTATCAAAGGGTATATTTAAAGCATCCTTCAGGGAAGAGGAAATTTCTATAGACAAACCGCCAATAGTATCATTGAATTCCAACTTCATATCTTTTTCTTTATAAGAGACAACGGATGCTATTGCACTGCTTACAATAAAGGCATTATCACAGTCATCTTGACTAAAAAAACCTGTTTTAAGTTTCGAAATCTGAAGAACACCATAAAATTTATCGCGGCTTAAAAGTGGCGTTGATAACAGAGATTTTATATTGTTGCACAACTTTGCATCTAAGCGATTCTTGTAGGCATCATAATCTGAAATGTTTAATTGACGCTTACTGTTTAAAACCTCCTCAAAAGCCCCTTTCAAATATATTGTATCGGCTTGTGTTTCTTTATATCTATCTTTAAATAGATGTTTAAACTCTATTACACCAGAGCCTTCATTGAACAGTTCAACATCAATAAGTCCCAGATTAACACCATCTGCATCAAAAGACTCCTTAATCAATTCCAATAACTCTCTATCATTTTCATTTACTTGCCATTTATTTAATATAAAGGACAGCAAAGCCTTTAAGTCAGACCTCAAAAACTCCCCCTATTGCAAAAAAGCTATCATAAATGTAAAATTATATCAAGAAAAGATTAATGGCTTAAAAGTTTTAAAAATGCATCCCTATCGATGGGTTTGCTAAATAAATATCCCTGAACATAATCGCAGCCAAGCTCTTTTAGTATGTCAAGCTGCTGATTTGTCTCAACACCCTCTGCTGTTGTTTTTAGACCAAACTCCTTTGCTATATTAATTATAAGCTTAACAAGGCTCAAATCCTTTTTACTTTTCACCATTCCCCTTATAAAGCTTAAATCTATCTTCAAAATATCTATGGGTAGCTCCTTTATGTAAGTTAGAGAGGAAAAACCTGTGCCAAAATCATCCACAGCAATCCTTATACCTTTTTGTTTCAAACTACTTAGAACCTTTTTTGTATGCTCCGTATTCCCGAAAAACACCCTCTCAACAATTTCAACAGTCAACCATTCTCCATCCAGCCCATACTCTTGAAGGCTATTTTCCAAAAATTTTGCAAGCTCATCCCTTTTGAAACTTGCAGCAGACAGATTAACAGATAGAGGAACCCTGTTTGTCATCAAAGAGATTGTCTCTAAAGCCTGTTTGACTATATACTCCTCAACTTCAACCATAAAGTTTGAGTTTTCAAGCACCTCGATAAATTCTATCGGAGGCACCACCTTTCCATTACGAATCCACCTTATCAACGATTCTGCACCTGCAATTTTACCATCTTTTACCGAATAATAAGGCTGATAGAACAGAACAAACTCTTTATTTTTGAAAGCGTTATAGAGTCTATTTTTTAGCTGAATATTCTGAATAATCTTTTGATGGGTAAGTGGTTTGTAAAATTCTATCTCGTTTTCTTTTGATCGTTTTGCAGCAACAAGCGCAGACTCAGCCCTTGCAAGGAGCTTTTCTGCCTCTGTTGCATCTGAGGGATAAAAACTCACGCCCATATAAAATGAAGGTGTAATGGTTATATCATCAACCATAATCGCTCTGGTGAGTTCTTTTAATAAACCATTCAGCCTTATAATCGCATCCTCTTCAAATGTGAAATTTTCAAGGTATATACTGAATTTATCACCTGCAAAACGCCCTGCTATGTCGTTATTTTTTAACTGCTTCACAATCCTTTGGGCAATCTCTCTTATAACAACATCCCCCACCCTATAGCCATACAGCTGATTTATGTAAGAGCAATCGTTAATATCAACAATGGCACAAACACCCAGACTATCCTCGCTAACCTTTAGTAATTCATTAACACTTCTTATAAATTCATCCTTGTTGGGAAGCCCTGTTAAAGAATCATAGCGGGAAAGGAAAGCAAGTTTTCTTTTTAATTCAATTTCCTCCGTAATATTTCTGCCCACTGAAATATAGTATCTCTTGCCATCCTCCTCATACGGTATGATCGTTGTATAACCCTCAACAAGCCTGCCATCTTTTGTTCTGTATGTTATTACATCACTGAAGATTTTACCCTCTTTGAGATGCTTTAGAAGCCTTCTATTAAATGCAAAATCGTGTACTCCAGATGAAAATACCGTATGCTTTTTACCCAGCATCTCCTCTTTTGAGTAGCCATGCATCCTTATAGCTTCATCGTTCATATAGATGATTCTAAAGTCTTCATCCAAAATCACGACATAGGATTGACCTGCATTTAAGGCAACATTGATAATCCTGCTAAAACGCCGTGAATAAGCCAGTACAATGGCAGCATCAATATCCCTTTTTGCCTGCAGAAGCAGCTGATAAACAGGTTTTGTAATTCTAAAACCCCTATCAAAGATAGATATCAAAGCCCAACGAGGATTTCCTACGCCATCTTTTATAGGAATTGCAAAACAATTATCAAGGGAATATTTTTTTAAGAAACTACCAAACCGCTCTTTTTCCTTTTTTGAGGGCATCTTTATGTTGTCTGACAAAATGGCTCTTTTAAACGGCGCGTCAAAATCCAGTGGTTTCAACATCTCAAATACTTTTTCAACAAATCCTTCGTATATATCGTTTTTATAAAATGTTTTTAAAACTTTAAAATCGTCATTTGAGCTATCATACTCAACAACAAAACTCACAGCTGCGGATAATTGATTAACAAACAGCTCAGGTAAGCTGTGGATAATCTTATCTTCGTTATCGTTTTTTATCAGCATCTCGTTGAGTTTATAAATTGTTCTATAAAGTCTGACAAACTGGCGAATCTTTAGGTGTTGTAGATAGGGTATAGTGCTATCCCTTAAAATACCCACAAACTTTTTCTTGTTTTTAACCATATCGACCGCTGTTATAGTAACACTTAAAACTTTTTTTACTTTATAATTATCCTTTATTTTATATGTAAAACTCACACTGCCTTTTAACTGCAACTCTCTATATACAGGATGCTTTTTGCAATCTCTATTCCCCTCTCCAACCAAAAAAAGAGGAGATTTGCCTATCAGCTGCTTCAATGAATTATCAGTAAGCTTTTCCACTGCGGCATTGGCAAACTCGATCTTGCAATCGTCATTTACTACCACCACACCCTCATTGATCTTATCTAAAACATCACCTACAAGTTTCAAGTATCTGTAGTTATCAATCCTTTTTAAGGCAAACTCAACATCAAACTTTAGCTCTTTTAAAAGATCTAAATACTCATCGACAAATGCATCTGTATGCTCTGAAAAAACAAGCAACACATACTCAACTCTGCCGTTTTTAACTACAGGCACAGCACAGTTAGATAAAAAGTTGTATTTCAATAAATCATCCCTCCAGAATGCCATTGCAGGGTTTGTTTTTGTGTTGGGGTTTATGGCAATGATATTGCTTTGAAAGGCTCTTGCAGCCGTTCCTGAGCCCTCAGGCGATTTACCATCCACCGTTGCAATAACTCGCTCAAAAAACTCCCTGCCCTCTCCTGATACATGAACAATGTTTACCCTTTTATTCTCATCTATACGGGCAACAACAGCGGCTTTAAACCCAATACCAACTAAAGAATCGCAGATATTTTTAAACAGCTCCTTTTCGTTTTCGCTTTGTATAATAATTTGATTAATCTCTTTTAATGCCACATAGATCCGCTTGAGGTGCTCCTGCTGTGTTATATCAAAACCAAACATTACACCGTATTTTTTATTTTCAATCTCAATAACATTTGTATAGATGCTAAATCGCTTTTCGTTCCCGTAAGCTGTTTTAAACCGCATACTGATAAATGGAGAATACAAAACAGAGCTATCCAATTTTTCAAAACTCTTTTTGCACAGCTCTTTAAAAGGATCAGCTATAAGATCGCAGATTTTACTGCCTTTTATACTATCAAAACTATAACCGGTTGAAGATAGAAAGGTTTTATTTACAGCGACAATAGCACCGTTTATGTTAAAAATCACTACACTGATGTTTTTTAAGGTATCGAATAACTCTTTGACATCATTAAACTTGATACTCATACACTCACCTCTTCGATGTAAAAGTATATGAATAAACATACATTGATGTCAAGCCAAGGATGCCAAAAAAACGGTTATCGTTGAATAAATCAAATGAAAACGATAGAATTTTTACATGGGAAAAACAGGGGTTGCAAATCTTCCACTTCACGGCGGAAAAGCACCGCGATGGCTATTTGAAAGAATGGTAAAGCTATCAGGCCAGATTGCCTATATCATTATAGAAGAATACTCAACAGATGAGCTTTTAAAAAGACTTTCAGATCCTTTCTGGTTTCAGGCGTTGGGATGCGTGGTGGGATTTGACTGGCATTCAAGTGGTCTTACAACAACCCTGTGTGGTGCCTTAAAAATTGCGCTAAACAATATGAGTTCAGAAACTGGCCTTTTTGTGGCAGGTGGCAAAGCCAAAACGGCACTAAAAACACCTTTAGAAATAGACTCAATTGCAAACAGATACGCATTAAACGGCAATTTTTTTAAATATGTTAGTAAAACCACAGCCAAGGTTGATAATGTGGCAATTCAGGATGGCTACGATTTATACCACCACAACATATTTTTCACAAAAGAGGGCAACTGGTGTGTTATTCAGCAGGGTCTAAACAACTCAAACAGCTATGCAAGAAGATACCACTGGCTAAAAAGCATAACCTATTCATTTGTTGATGAGCCACACAGCGCAATATTTAGCACAATCAAGCATGCAAGAATCTTAAATCTTACAGACAAAAAAAGCAAACCTGCTCGACATTCAATTGTAGATTTTACAAATCAACCTCTTTATGCTATAGAAAAAGAACTATCAACAATAAAAAGCTTATCAATGCCAAAAAGGCACTACATTTTGCCTGAGGATATTAATTTTAAAAGACTGCTAAAAGGGCTTGAAAAAATCAGTGAGTTTAAACCATCCGATTTTGAGTTTTTGCTTGGCATCAAAGGCGTGGGCAAAAAAACAATCAGAGCTTTAAGCCTTATAAGTGAGATTATCTATGGCAAACCGCCCAGCTTTAAAGACCCAGCACTTTTTAGCTATGCACACGGTGGTAAAGACGGCCATCCTTTTCCTGTAGAAAAACGCATTTATAATGAAAGCATTGAGGTTTTAAAAAATGCAATTGAAAAGGCAAAAATCGGCTACTACGATAAGCTAAGAGCACTCAAAAAACTGCATACTCTTTTCAACTAATCATCACAGCTATCAGACTCTAAAAATTTAATAAACTTTTCCCACCTGTTTTTGGAGATATTGCCCCTTTTTATAACAATTTCATCATCCTTCTTGACAACATTGCCACTCTTAACAAAAGCAATTAGTCCCAGACCGTCCTTTTTTACATGTTTTTTGTTTTTATCTTTATACATCTGTTTATCTGCCAAAGCCACAAGCTCCTCTAAGTTTTCCATATATTCATAAGCCGTTGCATATCCAACAGACACACTGCAGCCAAAATCTTTAAGCTCTCTGCACTTTGCATTGATTCTTTGGCAAAATTTTTCAACAGCCTCTTTGGGTGTATGGCATAATAAAACAGCAAATTCATCACCACCAACCCTTGCCACTATATCGTCCTTCCTTGCGGAATTCTTCAATGCCAACGCTACATTTTGCAAAAATCTATCACCCTCTTTGTGACCAAAATTATCGTTGATAAATTTTAGATTATCTGCATCAGCAACAACAACACTTATAGGATAGTTGCGCTTCACATTAAGCCTTCTAAGTTCCTCCTCAAAAAAGTGGCGGTTATACAAACCTGTTAGGCTATCGTGAAATGTTAAATATCTAAGTTTCTCTTCAGCGTCTCTTTTTGATGTTATATCCTCTCCAGCTGATACCGTTGCCACTATATTGCCATCATCATCCCTTATAGCCGTATTATGCCAGGCAATCAGTTTTTTACCCTGCGGTGTTATAATGTGATTTTCATAATAGCTGTTAAGTTCTACCCTGCCGTTTATTATATCTTTAAAAACCTCTTTAACCTGATTTTTCTCATCTTCAGGCAAAAAATGATCAAACCAGTTTTTACCTATGATTTCATCACGCCTTACACCCACCGTTTCTTCGGTTTTTTTATTTACATAAGCAACCCTCATTTCCTTATCAATCACTACAAAAAGCACATTTGCAAGATTTAAGTATGTTTCGAATTCCTCCCTTTCCCTTTCAAGCTTCTCTTTAAGTTCATACTGCACACTCACATCTATGCCTATGGCAATGGAACCCTTAGGTTTACCGTTTTCATCCTTTATGTTTTTTGAATACCACCGAATAATCTTTTGTAAACCATCTTTTGTTGTTATGGTTGTATCAAAATCTTTAACAACTTCATCTTTGTTAATAATCTTCAAAGCCAAAGAAAAAATCTCATCACGATACCTTTTTGAAGGATACAGCAACTCCCAGATTTTTGTGCTATTTAAAACCTCATGTGTTTTATATCCACTGATTTTTTCTGCGCCCTTGTTCCACAAAACTACCTTTCCATACTTATCAAGGGCATTAACCCATACAATATCCGTAAACACAATTTCAGATAATATATAAGCTATATTTAGAGTTTCTCCAGCTACACATATACATAGATTTTCATATTCATAGCAGTTTAAAAATAAGTTACACTCGTCTAACCCGATATGTTCAATATGTTTGCATTGACTATTTTTAATTAGATCGTAAAACCTTTCTTCTATAAATTTATTTTTACAAACCGCATTATTTTTTAAAACGTGAAAAGATTTGGTTATTTTGTTCCATATAAAGATAGCCCCACTTTCATTTCTCATATTACAAATCATTATCTACATTTCTATAAAATTTGCAACTTATCAATAATTTTTATTTTCAGTAAATAGAAATTACACCCAATTCTTCAAGTCTATCATTTACTCTACATTGAATTTCATCAATTGTTTCTTTATCAACATGGCTATATCTACCTTGAGCTTTAAAATACTCTTCAATACCTATAAGTTTCTTGGGTTTATAGGTTATTCTTATTTTTTTACCAGCCTCTTTTTCCATTAATACAAAAAAACCACTCTCTACGGCGAGCCTTAAAACCTTTATAGAATCTTTAGAGTCAATGCGCCACCCGGGCGGACATGTGCTCAACAGATGTATAAACCTAAAACCTTTAAGGTCTCTGGCTTTTTCAAATTTTCTATAGAAATCCTCAGGATAGGCTATCGTTGCAGTAGCAACATAAGCAGGGTTATGAGCTGCAATAATGCTAAACATATCCTTTTTATCATAAATAATTGGATTTCCTGCGGGTGTTGTGGTAGTCCAGGCACCTGGTGGTGTTGCAGAACTTCTCTGAATACCTGTATTCATATAAGCCTCATTGTCGTAGCAAACATAAATAATATCCTCTTTTCTTTCTGCCGCACCGCTTATCGCCTGAAGTCCAATATCAAATGTTCCACCATCTCCGCCCCAACACATAACATTTATATTATCGTCGCCCTTTTCAACAAGGGCATTTTTTATACCACTTGCAACCGCTCCTGCTGTGGCAAACGGCACATGAATAAGAGGAACCTGTAAAGCCGTTGAAGGTAAACCTCCAGCAATGATAGACCAGCAACTTGCTGGTATAACAACAATGGTATTTTCACCTAAAGCCTTTAAGGCATGCCTCATCGATAACCCAGCCACACAGCCGGGGCAGGCGAAATCCCCTCTATTTAA
The DNA here is from genome assembly GCF_000744435.1 of Hippea jasoniae. Lineage (NCBI taxonomy): Bacteria > Pseudomonadati > Campylobacterota > Desulfurellia > Desulfurellales > Hippeaceae > Hippea > Hippea jasoniae. Next base: position 199,028 of record NZ_JQLX01000010.1, on the reverse strand, counting down.
ATACTCAACATTAGAAATCTTGGTAAACTCAAACATTTCTATCTCCACAATATTGTTTTTTTATTAAATGTATCAAGCTTTGACACGATACTCACAATGTCATCAACAAAAACCTCTTTACCTCCAAGAGAAATAATAAAATCATAAATATCGGGCTTTTGTCTGCTATAATACAAGGCGCTTTTTATCTCCTGTGTTATAGTGCCGCTGCTTCCAAAACTTACTGACCTGTTAAATACCACAACCTTTTTTGCATTCTCAATAGCTCTGATGACATCCTCTTTTGGAAAAGGTCTAAAATACCTGATTTTTAGAAGACCTGCTTTTATGCCTTTATTTCTGAGGGCTTCAACAGCCACTCTTGTGGTGCCGACCAATGCCCCTGCGGTAACAAAAATTATTTCTGCATCATCACACATCACTTTTTCTACAAAATCATATCCCCTTCCAAATACCTCTTTAAATCGATTATGAGCTTCCTCAATCACATCAAATGATTTTTCCATGGATAATTCTATATCTTTCCTTAACTCATAAAACATATTCCCTTTTGCAGCATTGCCAAAACTCATAGGGTTGTTTACATCAAGAAAAAAAGCTGGTTTATACTCAGGCAAAAATCTATCTGCCTCCTCCTGGGTGGGAATATCCAAAACCTCAAGGGTATGTGATAATATAAAACCATCTATCATAACCATAAAAGGCAAAAGAACCCTTTCTGCTACATAGAAAGCCTGTAAAATGCTATCCAATGCTTCCTGAGCTGTTTCGCAATATACCTGTAACCATCCCAGATCTCTTTGCGACATACTGTCTGTTTGATCTGTCCAGATATTCCAGGGGGATCCTATAGCCCTATTTGCATTTACAAGAACCACGGGCAATCTTGCACCAACAATCCAGTGCAAAACCTCATGCATTAAAGCAAGGCCATGAGAGCTTGTGGCTGTAAATGTTCTAACTCCTGTAGATGATGCACCCATGGCAGCCGCAGCAGCAGAAAGCTCCGATTCTACTCTTATAAATTTTGCCTTTAATTCACCTTTTTCTATCATTTCAGATAGAGTTTCAATGATGTGAGTTTGTGGCGTAATTGGATAGGCTGGTATTACCTTTGGCTTTGCAAGTTTTACACCCAAAGCAATAGCTTCGCTTCCAAGCAACATATCTTTTGACATTATTTATCCTCCACTAACTCAATAACACCTCTGGGACATTCAACAGAACACACGCCACATCCCTTACAGTAATCATAATCAAATTCAACTTTATCCTGCACATCTATACAAACATCCGGACAATAAAACCAACAAGTTTTACATTGATTACATACACCACAGCTAAAACAACGCTTGGCTTCTTTCAAAAGTTCATCCATGGATAATTTCAGGTTAATTTCATCAAAATTTTTATTCCTTACCTGAGGTGGAACTTTCTTTGGTTTTATCGGTTCTACTTCTGGAAAATAAAATAGATTTATGCTATCAAACCCGACTATATCAAAACTATCAAAATCCTTTGTTGATCTTAAGAAATTATCATTAATATAAGGTTCTTTGTGCGGCATTCCACCCAAATATTTCATAATCTTATAAGCTTCACGCTTACCTGAAGCGATAGCTTCTATTACGCTTTTTGCTCCGTGGGCATAATCACCACCAGCAAAAACACCATCATCCTGCCCAAAATTGAACTTTTTCTTTTGCCCCGTTGCAAAGATAAGCATATCAACAGTTCTTTTTTCTATCTTATCACCAGGGATAACATCTGAACCCTCAATCTTTTTAACATTCCTGAGGGTAAGATTGATTTTATCTTCCTTTTTTAGATGGTCCACAACCATCTTTTCTGTAATCTTTATGCCTTCTTCTAAAGCTTCATTTTTTTCCTCTTCAAATGCTGGAGCCTCTTTAAGTGTCCTTCTGTAGATAATCTCCACATCCCCACCCATTCTCATGGCAACTCTTGCCACATCAAATGCGGCATTTCCACCACCAATAATGGCTATTTTTTTATCTTTCAAAGAATCAAATTTAAAACTATCCATGTTGAAAACCCTTAAAAACTCATAACCAGACCAGACCCTGCTGTTATCAATGGTAATATTATCAGGAATATTGATATCCATAAGGCCTGTTGAAATAAATATTGCATCAAAAGAGCGTTTTAATTCTTTAATGTTATCCGGTGTTATTAAAGATCCAGTCTCAATAGTAATATTGCCCATTGAAATGATATTCCCTATCTCTTTTTCAACTATTTGTCTTGGCAATCGATATTCAGGGATTCCCGTAACAAGTAATCCACCAGGTTTATTTTCCTTCTCAAAGATTTTTATTTCAAAACCATTTTTTGCCAGAAAATAAGCACAACTTAAGCCAGCTGGACCACTTCCAATAATTGCAACGCGTTTATTTCTTTTTACTTTTGGTTTATTATAAGGTATATTAAGAGCGTAATCACCAACAAACTTCTCAATTTCCCTGATTTCTACAGAACCATCGTAATTTAACCTATTACACTTTTGCTGGCAGAAATGAGGACATACCCTACCGCATGTAGCCGGAAATGGATTTTCATTTCTCAAAATTTCAACAGCTCCTCTGATATCACCCTTTAAAAGATGGTTTATATATAATGGAATATTGGTATTTGCTGGACAACCTATACTGCATGGGGAAATTTTTTCTCTAATGATGGGTTTCATAAACCTCCAGGAGCTGGTTAAATTAACTTCGGTTGTTGTAATAGATATGGGAAATCGCTTTATATCCTCTTTTGAAACCACATCCTGATATTCAAGACTTTCCATAAATTGCCTCCGTCAGGCTAAATTATAGGCTTCTTTCAAAGCCTCAATATTTTCTTTGGGCTTTAGAGGAACAAATCTCTCAACAGCTTTAGCTAAAGAATCAATAGAAACAGAGTTGGACAATCTTGCAAATATCCCCAGAATAGGCACATTGATTATGGGCATTATTCTGCTTCCAAGCCCATATTTAACAGCAATACTATTTACATCTCTAACTAAAACATTGAATTTTCCTTCAAAAACAAATTCTTTTGCCTTTTTTGTGTCGTTAATAATAATAAATCCATTTTCCTTTAAACCCTCTGTTACATCAATTACTTCAGCAAGTTTTCCTGTCATTACAATAACATAATCTGGATTTTTTACAGGACTTCTTAAATTTATAAATTTGTCATCCACCCTTACAAAAGCAGCAACAGGAGCTCCTCGCCTTTCTGCACCAAAGGTTGGAAAAGCCTGAGCATATTTACCATCAAGAAAATGGGCATAGGCAAGTATTTTCGATGCAATAACGGCCCCCTGACCACCTCTACCGTGAAACCTTATCTCAATCATTTCTGTATCCTTCTAATCAGTCTGAAATAAAACGGCCACAGTTTTGGCAGGTTTTGAATTTAAAGCCCTGAATCCATGAGAAATCTCTGACTCAAAATACAATGAATCCCCCTCATGTAGTTGAATAGGCTCGGAAATATCCGTTATAAATTCTATGCTTCCTTCAAGTACAAGATGAAATTCCTCCCCTTTGTGTGAAAACATAATAACATCTTTTCTTTCCCTGGGTTCAAAGGTTACAATGAATGGCTCCATATGTTTGTGTGCCTTTTTGTGGGCAAGCATTTCATAAATATACCCTACATTAATATTACCTTTTATACCCCTTCTTTTTGAGGTAATGCGCTCATCCTTCCTTACAACTGCAATTTTACTATCAACCTCGTCTTTCATAAAGAAATAGGCAATTTCAACTTTTAACGCATTTGCGATTTTCATCAATGTGGAAATGGGGGGAGACACCTGCTCATTTTCTATCTGAGAAATCAAAGCCTTCGATAAACCAGTCTTTTCGCTTAATTCCTGAATAGTCAATCCCTTTGATTGCCTCAATTTTCTAATTTTGCTTCCCAGTGCAAGATCTTTTAACTCTCTCTTAAGATTTTCAGGCATACCACACCTCTTTACCATTACTTATTTTTGATAAAATAAAACAGAAATTTGATTTTGTCAAACAAATTTTATTGCAATAAATATCCAATCATGCGTAAATCAATCGAACTTTTTTAGAAAATTTCACTATATTTCTTTTATTTTACACTGAGATAAAGAAGCTGGTGCCGGGGGCGGGAATCGAACCCGCACGGAGCATAGCTCCAAGGGATTTTAAGTCCCTTGCGTCTACCAATTCCGCCACCCCGGCCTTGTGGAGGCGGCACCCGGACTCGAACCGGGGATCAGGGTTTTGCAGACCCGTGCCTTAGCCAGCTTGGCTATGCCGCCAGAGGATTGAATTCTGCATAAATAAAAATGGAGCGGGAAACGGGACTCGAACCCGCGACCCCGACCTTGGCAAGGTCGTGCTCTACCAACTGAGCTATTCCCGCTCTCGACGAGTAAATAATAATAAATTTTTACCGCTTGTCAACAAAAAAATGCCCGCACATCGTAGTGCGGGCAGAAACTCTTTTACCCTTTCTTAAAGATAATCTCATTGCCTTCAATGTCGGCTATAATTTTATCGCCTTTTACAAACCTACCCTCAAGGATTGCTTTTGCTAAAGCATTCTCAAGCCTATTCTGGATGTACCTTCTCAAAGGCCTTGCGCCAAATACCGGATCAAATCCTTCATCGGCAATCCTTTCAATCAAAGCCTCGCTAAACTCTATTGCATATCCAGCTTCCTCAACTTTGGCCTGGGTCTTTTTAAGCAATAATCTCACAATCTTCTTAATCTCATTCCTGCCAAGCGGATTGAACACGATAATCTCATCAACCCTGTTTAAAAATTCCGGTTTAAAATGCCTCTTTAGCAACTCATCGATGGCCTGTTTGGCTTTCTCAAACTCAATTTTATAGGCATCAGTTCCAGGCTCACCCTTAATTCTTGTTAGATACTCACTACCAAGGTTGGATGTCATGATTATCACTGTATTTCTAAAATCAACCGTAACACCCTTTGAGTCTGTGAGCCTTCCATCATCAAGCACCTGAAGCAGGATGTTAAACACATCTGGATGAGCCTTCTCTATCTCATCAAGCAATACCACCGAGTATGGTTTTCTTCTTACAGCTTCGGTTAGCTGTCCGCCTTCTTCATAACCTACATATCCAGGCGGTGCACCGATAAGCCTCGAAACAGAGAACTTCTCCATATATTCACTCATATCGATTCTTATCATTGCTCGCTCATCGTCAAAGAGATACTCAGCCAATGCCTTTGAAAGCTCCGTTTTACCCACACCCGTTGGGCCTAAAAACATAAACGACGCAATCGGTCTGTTTTTATCGGAAAGCCCTGCACGGGAGCGCAAGATCGCATCACTTACGGCTTTTACTGCATGATCCTGACCTACAACCCGCTCTTTTAGTTTATCCTCCATTTTAAGCAGCTTTTCCTTTTCGCTTTCAAGCATCTTGGATACGGGAATACCTGTCCATTTTGAAACAATAGCTGCTACTTCCTCTTCAGTAACCTCCTCTTTGAGGAGTCTGTTTTCAATAGAGTTGAGCTGTTTATTTTTCTCCTCAAGCTCCTTTGTTAGCCTTGGCAGTTCACCGTATTTAAGCTCGCTTGCCTTTTCAAAATCACCATTTCGTTCGGCAATCTCGATCTGGGTTTTGACTTTATCTATTTTCTCCTTAATCTGCCTTATCGATTCAATCAAACCCTTCTCATACTGCCAGCGTGCCTTAATTTCATTAAGCTGCTCTTTTAGCTGGGCAAGCTCCTTTTCAAGCTCCTCAAGCCTTTTTTTAGAATCCTCATCGCTCTCTTTCTTCAACGCCTGACGCTCTATCTCAAGCTGGGCAATCTTTCTGTTTAGGTTATCTATCGGCTCAATATCACTTTCAAGCTGCGTTTTTAAGCTTGCCGCTGCCTCATCTATCAGGTCAATAGCCTTATCGGGCAAAAACCTATCGGTGATATACCTATGGCTTAATACAGCTGCTGCAACAATGGCTGAATCCTTTATCTTCACACCGTGGTGAAGCTCATATTTCTCCTTCAAACCCCTTAAAATCGATATGGTATCTTCAACTGATGGCTCTTTTACATAAACGGGCTGAAATCTTCTCTGCAGGGCTGCATCTTTTTCTATGTATTTTCTATACTCTTTAAGCGTTGTTGCACCGATACATCTCAATTCACCCCTTGCAAGCATGGGTTTCAGCATATTGGATGCATCCATCGAACCCTCTGCAGCACCTGCGCCCACAACGGTATGCAGCTCATCGATAAACAGAATGATTCTACCCTCAGACCTTTTAACCTCGTTTAATACGGCTTTCAGCCTTTCCTCAAATTCTCCCCTGAATTTTGCACCAGCAACAAGGGCTCCTAAATCAAGCTCTATAAGTATTTTATCCTTTAAACTCTGGGGCACATCGCCTTTTGCAATCCTCTGGGCAAGACCCTCAACAATAGCTGTCTTACCTACACCGGGTTCACCTATTAAAACAGGATTATTTTTGGTTCTTCTTGAAAGTATCTGAATCGTTCGCCTGATTTCATCATCCCTGCCAATAACAGGGTCTAATTTGCCGCTTCTTGCAAGCTCGGTTATATCCCTACCGTATTTCTTTAGCGCTTCATACTTCTCTTCAGGGTTTTGATCCGTAACCCTGACACCACCTCTGATATCAACAAGGGCTTTCATTAATTGATCTTTTTTAATATTGAAATGCTGAAAAACTCCTGCTGCATCGCATTTCTCACTTAACGCCAAAAGAAAATGCTCAACAGAAATATACTCATCCTCCATTAATCGCATCTCTTCTTCTGCACGCTTAAATACATCATCAAGTTCCTGCGTTATGTAAAACTGCGTGGCTGTTGAGGATGTCATCTCAACCTTTGGTATCTTTTCAATCTCATTATCGACAAACGATGTAAATGCAGCTATATCAACACCCAATTTTTTTAATACAGATATAGCCACACTATCGGGATCTGAAATAATAGCCCTTAATAGATGCAGGGAACCTATCTGCTGATTTTTATGGGCATCTGCTATAGATTTTGCATTCTGCAAAGCCTCCTGCGATTTAACCGTTAGTTTGTTAATATCCATTTTCTCCTCCTTCAATTATTTTTTTGATGGCAAAACCAGCAGGGAGTCAACCCCCCCTGCAGGCATTGTCATCATATTATTTTTCCTCAGACTCAATCGGAATCTCTTTGGGCTTGGATTCTGGTTTCTTTGGCAGAGATATTGTCAAAACACCATCCTTATATTTAGCCTTGATGCCTTCAACATTTACATTGTCAGGCAACAAGAAGCTTCTTGAGAAGCTTCCGTAGGCTCTTTCCATTCTGTAGTAGTTCTTGCCCTCTTCTTTCTTTTCAAATTTCCTCTCGCCGTAGATGGTCAATGTGTTGTTCTCAAGGTTGATCTTGATATCCTCCTGCTTCATCCCGGGTGCTTCAACCTCGATGTTGATTGCATCCTTTGTCTCGTAGATGTCAACAGCCGGCATCCACTCACCGCTTTCTTTAGCAGTCGCCCTTGTTGGCAATAAATCCTCAAACACCCTGTTTAATCTCTCCTGTAATGTTGTTAACTCTCTGAAAGGTTCAAGTGCGTTCAACATGGCTCTCACCTCCTTTTAGTTTTCTTTTTTTTCGCTTCTAAATATAACCCTGATAGTGATATTGTCAAGTCTCTGATAAAAATTTTTTAAATTTTTTATTTTTGGCGTAAAAAAAGGATTTTTAAACTCAAATAACCTTGACAATATTATTATAAAGGTTATATTTAATGGTGTAAAAACATCACAGAAAAAGGAGATGGAGCAATGAGAGATCCATACGAGGTATTGGGAGTATCAAAGGATGCAACCGATGAAGAGATAAAAAAAGCCTACAGAAGGCTTGCACGAAAATACCACCCCGACCTAAACCCAAACAACAAAGAGGCTGAAAAGAAATTCAAAGAGATAAATGAAGCATACTCTATTCTATCCGACCCACAGAAGAGAAAACAATACGATCAGTTTGGGTTTGGGGGATTTGAAGGTGGTGGATACGATTATTCAAACTTCAAGGATTTCAACTTCGATTTTGGCAATTTTAGAACGGTCTTTACAGATTCAGCAGATGGTTTTGACATAGGTGATCTGTTTGAGAATCTATTTGGAAGCAAAAGGGGTTTTAGATCCACCTATGAACAACCAAAGGGTGCAGATATCTACTACAATCTAAAACTACCGTTTAAGGATGCTATTTCAGGCACAACAATCACACTCAACATCAACGGAGAAAATGTTAAGGTCAAAATCCCTGCAGGCATAAAGGATGGCACGAAACTAAGGGTTAAAGGCAAAGGTCAACAAGGTCCTGGCGGCAGAGGCGATCTGCATCTGATTGTCAATGTCGAAAAAGACCCGAATTTTGAGATTGTAGATGGTAAGCTTTTCACAACATTTGATATACCCTTAACAACAGCACTGTTTGGAGGCTCTGCAACAGTAAAAACACCATCTGGCGATGTAAAAATCAAGATTCCAAAAGGAACGCAATGCAATCAGGTCTTCAAAATCAAAAATAAGGGTATAGCAGGCGATCCGCTTTATGCAAAAGCGAGGGTTGTAATCCCTAAAAATGTAAAAGAGGATGAATATATAAAAAAGGCGTTAGAGGGTTAAGCGATGAAAAAGAAAGGATTTTATACGATAGGAATGGTTGCCGAGATCCTAAATATCCATCCCCATACACTCAGGGAATATGAAAGGGAGGGGCTGATTCATCCAAAAAGGACAGCTGGTAATATAAGAATCTACACAGATGAGGATATTGAGGATATAAAGTTCATCAGAGAGATGACACAGGAGCTTGGCGTAAATTTAGCCGGTGTTGACATTATTATGCGAATGAAGCGGCAGATCGAGCAGTTGCACAATATCATAGCAAACCTTGAGGATGCATTGCGAAAAAAGATAGAAGAGGAAAACAAACGCAAACAGAGCCTTGTAAAAAAGCAACCATCACATATCGTTGAGATTAAAATTGAAAGAGAGGATTAACTGCCAAGCTCCTCAGAGCGCTTTGTTGCAGCAGTTACTGCCTCAATAAAAGCCCCTCTAACCCCTCTCTTTTCAAGTTCGGCAAGTCCATAAATTGTGGTGCCACCGGGGGATGCAACCATATCTTTTAGCTCTGCGGGGTGCTTGGCTGTTTTCAGCACAAGCTCTGCAGCGCCTTTTACCGTCTGGGCGGCAAGCTTTAGAGCATCTTCCCTTCTTAAACCCACTCTAACGCCACCATCAGCTAAGGCTTCTATAACCTCCATAACATAGGCAGGGCCAGATCCAGAAAGCCCCGTCACAGCATCCATGTATCGCTCATTATTAATAACAACAACTTCACCTACAACACCTAAAATAGCCATGGCCATTTCTTCGTCTTCTTTTGTTGTTCTTGGTCCGCAATAGATAGCGCTTGCAGCCTGTTTAACAATAGCCGCTATATTGGGCATAACACGAATAAACCTGCCCTTCTTTAAAATAGAGCGCATTACTTCTACCTTTATTCCAGCGGCGATGGAGATTATCAGTTTGGAGTTATCAACAAAGGGATATATCTCCTGCAAACATTCAAAAATATCCACAGGCTGAACGGCAAGGATTATTATATCAGCCTCCTTTGCAAGCTCTGGATTTGTTAAAAACCTCACACCGAAACGCTTTTCAACGGTTTCTTTATCCTGATAGGCATCAGAAACAATTATATTCTTCTTTTCTATTCCCACATTCAAAAGCCCCTGCAGAAGGGCACTACCCATTTTGCCAACACCTATAATTCCTATAATTTTATCCTTTAGCATTCTATCCTCCTCTTTTTTTGGAAAAGTTATAAATTTTAAAGAAAAATTGCAAGCTTATTTACAAGGCTTATTTACAAGACTGATACAGCTCTTCCTGCTGCTGTATAGATAAATCTTTAAGCTCAACGCCTTTGAGTTTTGCCTTTTGCTCCATACATCTGAAGCGTTGTTCAAATCTGTTATTGGCAAATCTCAACGCCTCGGATGGGTCTATACCGCTTAGCCTTGAAAAATTTATCAATGCAAAAAACATATCACCTATTTCATGTCGCAATTCATCCTTTGAATTAGAATCAATCGCCTCTTTTAGCTCTTCAAACTCCTCTTCAACCTTTTCAAAACATTCGCTGCTGTCTTTAAAATCAAATCCCACTTTAGCGGCTTTCTTTTGAATCTTAAGGGCTTTTTCGATAGGCGGAAGGGCTTTTGGTATAGTATCAAGAATTGATTGATCTTCTGTTTTTTTCTCCTTTTGCTTTATCTCATCCCAGTTTTTCAGCACCTCATCCACACCATTTACTTTAACATTGCCAAATACATGGGGGTGGCGGCGAATTAGTTTTTCGTTTATACCTTTTATAACATCCTCAAGGCTAAAAAGGTTATCCTGCTGGGCAATAATGCTGTGAAATACAACATGCAAAAGCATATCACCTAACTCTTCTTTGATGTTTTCAATATCCTTTCTATCCAGAGCATCTATAAACTCATACACCTCTTCTACTACATTCTGTTTCAATGAATACAATGTCTGCTTTCTATCCCACGGGCAGCCGTTTTCAGACCTCAATGTTTTAACGATATCGACAAGTCTGTCAAACTCCTTCATCTCTCACCTCAACAATAGCTCCACTATACCAATCAAAAATCCCAGCACTCCGCCAAAAAAGTTTATATATTTAAACTGCTGTTTGCTTATGTCTAAAATAATATCCTCAACCTGACCAACATCAAGTTCGGATAACCTCTTTTTGGCATTTGCAACTATATCAAAATCAAAGATCCTCTCACTCTGACTCCTAACAAGCAAAAGCAGGTTGTTTACTATATAGCGGTTAAGTTTATTAGAAAATCCCGGTTTTGCAAATTCTATAACATCATAAACAGAGATTTTAGACCCAAAAAGCCTTATCAGTGCAACAGTTTTAATGGCTATTTTTTTCTTATCAAGCCTATTTAAAATTTCTTTTTTAATTTTTCCCTCAACATCAAGTTTTTTTAAAAGCTCTTGAACAACTTCAGCTACTTTTACCTTGAGATTTTCAAAACCTGAGCCGTATCTATTAAAAAAGCCCTCAATTGTTAAACCCAATAGCTCCTCATCCACTGCTCTTTTTATGCTATCAGAAACCATCGTTTTAAAACTCTTATCATCAACAAACTCTTTGAGTTTCTCCACAATTTGATCTAAAAGCTTATCATTGTCTTCAATTAAAGGTGCAACCATAGCCACAAACGAAGCAGTGAGAATATTTGAGTCATCTATATAGCTCTCTAAAAACTCTTTTATTTTATCCCTTATAAGCTCCTTTGTTTGTGGTTTGTCTAAATACTCCTTGATCTGTCCTGTAGCTTTATAAGAAAATAGCTCAAGAGAGCTATTAATTGTATCAAGTTGCTTTTGACTCAAAAAATCCCTTACTTTCTTTGATTTATCGATCAATTCAAAGCTGTTGTAAACAAGATAACCAGCCTCAATATGAAAATCACCAACAAAGTCAAGCACAACATCATCTAAATGATTATTCAACCAATCCAAAATCAGATTGTAAATCTTTCTATAAGGCATACCAAATTCATTGAGTTTTTTATTTAAAAATGTTTTTACAAGCTCATCTGTGTAGTTATAGAGAAACTCTCTGTTTTTTCTTGAGTAGATGTATTTTATTAGCTCCTGCTTGTTTATAACCTTTTTGCCAACAACCTCAGAGATATTGTCAATAAGCTCATCCCTTTTTTTGGGAATCAAACCCGGCGTAAACGGCACCCTAAAAGGACCAAGATAATAAGCCTTTTTGGGATAAAACAGCATCTTTATAGCTACATAGTTTGTAAAGTAGCCTATAAATGCACCGATTAGCGGCAGTGCAACAATATCTATACTCATTTAAAAAAGTTTTTAAATTTATTAAGAATCGATTCTTTGTATGTTAAATCCTCACCCGACTCCTTTGCAAACTCCTCAAGTAGCTCCTTTTGCCTCTTTGAGAGGTTTTTGGGAATTACCACACGCACCTTTACAATCTGATCTCCTCTCAAACCGTTCAATTCAACACCTTTTTTCTTTAGTTTAAACTCATCGCCTGTCTGTGTGCCAGGCGGAATCATAAGCTCGCTTTCCCTCCAGATTGTAGGCACCTTAATTGTGGCACCCAAAGCCGCCTGCGTTATCGAGATCGGTATTTCAACAAAAATATCCCTGCCTTTGCGCTTAAAAAATTCATGCTCTCTTACATGGATGTAGATGTATAAATCACCTGCTGGACCTCCGTATAAACCTGGCTCTCCTTTGCCATGCACTCTTATTATGTTGCCATCCTCAATCCCCTGCTGAATATTTACTATAAACTTCTCCTCATCATATACATAGCCTGTTCCACCGCAGGTTGTGCAGCGCTTTGTTATAATCCTGCCCGTGCCGCCGCATTTTGGACATGTTTTTGTAACACTAAAGAAACCCTGAGAGTACGAAATCTCGCCCCTGCCCCTGCAGTATGGGCATACCTGATAACCACCCTTTGCAGATCCTGTGCCTTTACAATCGGGGCATACCTTTTTATGCTTAATCTTTACCTCTTTTTTTGCACCAAAAACGGCTTCTTTAAAATCTATTGTTAGATTTATACCAATATCATCGCCCTTTTGAGGTCTCTTTCTTCTTGATGAGTAATCACCAAAAATATCACCAAACATCGAAGAGAGATCTTCAAAAACATCGTTGAAAACAGTGGAAAAATCAAACCCTCCACCAAATGAGTCAGCCTCATCGACCCTTCCAAACTGGTCGTATTGTGCCCTCTTTTTTGGATCAGAAAGCACAGAATATGCTTCATTGATCAGTTTAAACTTCTCCTCTGCCTGCGAATTATCGGGGTTTCTGTCGGGATGATACTTTATGGCAAGCTCTCTAAATCTCTTTTTTATCTCTTCTGCTGTTGCGTTTCTTTTAACACCCAGTATCTCGTAGTAATCTTTCATCTTCTCTCCCACCATAGCGCATAAATAATAAAAAGGGGATTGAATTTCTTCAACCCCCTTTATGGACTTTAGCTGTTTATGTTTTTACTATTTTGAGTTGTCTTCTTCAACCTCAGCCTCAACAACATCCTCTTCCTTGTTCTGCGAAGCATTATCCCCCTGAGTTTGAGACTGAGTGCCGCCAGCATCAGCCTGCGCTTTCTTATAAGCCTCTTCGGCAAGCTTATGGGATTTTCTTGCAAGTTCATCCATCGCTTTTTCTATTTCTTCTTTTGAGCTACCTTCCATTGCTTTTTTGAGATTATCAATAGCCTCTTGTATTGTCTTCTTTTCATCCTCACTGATTTTATCGCCAAAATCTTTGAGGCTTTTTTCAGTCGCATATATCAGGGAATCTGCCTTATTCTTTGTTTCAATAAGCTCTCTTCTTCTTTTATCCTCCTCAGCGTGAGCCTCGGCCTCTTTGACCATCTTCTCAATTTCCTCTTCAGTCAATCCACTTGAGGCTGTAATCCTTATAGCCTGCTGCTTACCCGTTGCCTTATCTTTTGCTGTAACATTGAGGATACCGTTTGCATCTATATCAAAGGTAACCTCTATTTGAGGTACACCCCTTGGGGCAGGTGGAATACCCACAAGCTCAAATTTACCCAGCGTCTTATTGTCTTTGGCAAGTTCACGCTCACCCTGCAATACATGGATTGTAACGGCTGTCTGGTTATCTTCTGCTGTAGTAAATATCTGACTCTTCCTTGTAGGAATTGTTGTATTCCTTGGAATAATCTTTGTCATAACGCCGCCTAAGGTTTCAATACCCAAAGAAAGCGGTGTTACATCAAGCAACAATACATCCTTTACATCACCCTTTAATACGCCACCCTGAATCGCTGCACCTAAAGCTACAGCTTCATCGGGGTTGATATCCTTTCTTGGCTCTTTGCCAAAGAACTCAGCCACGACCTCTCTAATTTTGGGCATCCTTGTCATACCACCAACAAGGATTACATGGTCTATATCCTTGGGCTCTAAGCCTGCATCCTTCATTGCAAGCCTGCAGGGCTCAAGCGTTCTTTCAATTAGAGGCATTACAAGCTGCTCAAATTTAGATCTTGTGATCTTCATCACAAGGTGCTTTGGACCACTTGCATCGGCTGTGATAAACGGCAGGTTGATCTCCGTTTCAAGTGCACTTGAAAGCTCTATCTTTGCCTTCTCGCAAGCCTCTTTCAATCTCTGTAGCGCCATCGGGTCTTTTCTTAAATCGATGCCGTTTTCTTTCTGAAACTCATCTGCTACATAGTCTATCAGGGCTTTATCAAAGTCATCACCACCTAAATAGGTATCACCGTTTGTTGATTTAACCTCAAATACGCCATCACCTATCTCAAGTATGGAGATATCAAATGTACCGCCACCCAGGTCATAGACAGCGATTTTGCCTTCCTTTTCTCTATCAAGTCCAAAAGCCAAAGATGATGCTGTTGGCTCATTGATGATTCTTAAAACATTAAGACCTGCAATTCTACCTGCATCCTTGGTTGCCTTTCTCTGGGAGTCATCAAAATAAGCAGGCACTGTGATTACAACATCACTGATCTTTTCGCCGAGGAAAGCCTCAGCATCGGCTTTTAATTTCATCAAGATCTTTGCTGAAATCTCCTGTGGTGTATACTCCTTGCCATCTATCTTGATGCGGCAGTCACCGTTTGGACCTTCTACAACCTCATAGGGTAGCCTGCTTATTGCCTCCTGTGCCTCTTTTGAAGAAAACCTTCTACCTATAAGCCTTTTTACAGAAAAAATAGTCCTCTTTGGATTGGTAATAGCCTGTCTTTTTGCAGCCTGACCTACAAGTATCTCACCCTTATCGGTAAATGCCACAACGCTTGGCGTTGTATTGGCACCTTCTGCATTGGGTATAACCCTTGGTTTGCCACCCTCAATAATTGCCATGCAGGAGTTTGTAGTTCCTAAATCGATTCCCAATACCTTTCCCATCGTTTATTCCTCCTTTTCATTGTTTGTTGAATTTTCTTTATCAGGGCCCGCAGAGACGATAACCTTTGCGGGCCTGATCAGTTTATCTTTCTGTTTATAACCTTTCTGCAATGTCTGAATAACAGTATCCTTTGGTAGCTCATCACTTGGTTGCATCATCAAAGCATCATGAATGTTGGGGTCGAAGGCTTCCTTTTGTGGATTAATCTCTTCAACCCCGTGCTTTTTGAGCATATCTCTAAATGACTTTATAGACAACTCAATGCCCTCTATGATGGCATCCTTGTTGAGATTTGCCATCTCAATGGCTTTCTCAAGGTTGTCCAAGATCACAAGAAAATCCCTGATGATTTCCCTTTTTGTAGCCTCTTTTGCCTCATCAATCTCTTTGACAATGCGTTTTCTGTAATTATCAAACTCAGCATACAATCTTAAATAATCATCCTTCAATCTGTCATACTCCTTTTTACAATCTTCTTCAGCAGGATTTTGCTTGTTATCTTTATTTTCTGTGTTATCTGCTTGCTCATTTATCTTTTCATCTATCTTTTCCTGCTGAATATCCTCTTTAAGCTGGTCATTCTCATGCTGCTTCTTCTCCATCTTTTTGCCTCCTAAGCGTTGATAATCTCATCTATTTTTCTTTTTGCCGATTCTATGATGTTCAGCATTTCCTCATAATCCATATTGATCGGGCCAACAACGCCCACAACACCAACATTTACCCCCCTGTATTTGTAGGAGGAGGAAACAAAACCAAGCTCTTTTAACTCATCAAGCGGTAGCTCATCACCAACAAGGATCAATCGTTCACTGTTCATCGCATTTTTTATCAACTCAAGCAGTTTCTTTTTATCCTCAAGCGTGGCGATGAGTTTTTTTAGCTTTTCTAAATCCTTCTCAAACTCTGGATAGTTAAAAACATTCTTTATGCCGTCAACAAGCACCCGCGGTGATTGGGCCTCTGTAAGTAATTTATTCAGCAGAGCATCGCAGTCACCTTTTTGTTTTGCCATAAAATCTTCAATAGAGTCTTTAACCTCCTCAAGCGTATAGCCTCTATACTCATTTGTTATATATTCAGAAAAATCCTTCAATTCCGCATCGGCTAAATCCTTTTTCATAGATACAACACGCGTATCCATCAGGTTTGTATCTGAAACAAGGACACATAAAACCTTGCCTTCTCCTATCTTTATAAACTGAAGATTCTTAATCCTGGTTTTGGTAAAATCGGGAAGTGTTATCATGCTCACAAGCTCGCTCATATCAGCCACTGTATCAAGAATCCTGTTCATCTTCTCATCAAGCGTCAAAAAGGCGTTGTTCAACGGCAATCTTTCAAATTCCTCTTTGAGTTTGGGGTTAAAGTTTGAAAGAATCATGTTTAAATAAAATTTTATGCCTTTTGGTGTTGGAATCTTGCCGCCTGAGGCATGCGCATGTGTAAGGTATCCAAGCTCCTCCAAATCCAGCATAACATTGCGCATTGTTGCAGGCGAAAAATCCAGATTGTAGCGTTTTGTTAGTATCCTTGAGCCTGCCGGCTGTTTATTCTTTATGTAATTATCCACTATGACACTCAATACTAAAATCTTTCTCTCGTTGAGCTTCTCCACCATTAGCACTCACCTCACTTGTCTGCTAACAAGATAGTCAATTTTGATATTTTGTCAAGGTCTAAAACCCATCAACTTGACAAAAATATGTAATTAAAATACAGTTAATAAAAACCGCACGGGAGGTAAAATGGAAAAAGCTGCTTTAATAAGTGTTTACGATAAAAAGGGTGTAGTTGAACTGGCCGATTTTTTAACAAAAAAGGGATATAAAATCATCTCCACAGGCTCAACAGCCAGACTCCTTAAACAGAACAATATCGATGTTATTGAGGTTGAAAACTACACAGGCTTTGAAGAGATGTTAGATGGCAGGGTAAAGACACTCCACCCAAAGATTCATGGAGGTATCCTGTTTGTAAGAGATAACCAGAAACATAAGGAAACTGTAGAAAAGTTAGGCATCTACTCAATAGATGTTGTTGTTGTTAATCTATATCCGTTTGAAGAGGTTGCAAAAAAGACCTCAGATGAACATGAATTAATAGAAAACATAGATATAGGCGGCCCAACACTGTTAAGGGCTGCAGCAAAAAACTACCAAGATGTGCTTGTTGTCTGCGATCCAGACGATTATGAATTTGTAATAAACAACTTTAACTCGATCGATATCAACACAAGAAGAGAGTTTGCTATAAAGGTATTTGCAAAAACATCCTATTACGATGGCTTAATTGCAAAGAAACTCTCAGGCAATTCAATAAAAAAGCAGATGGGCTTAGCTTTCAGCGTTGTCTCAAAACTCAGATACGGCGAAAACTCGCACCAGGAAGCGTTTTTTGCAAAAGATCCACTGCAGGCTGGCCTGCCAGAATTAATACAATTAAACGGCAAAGAGCTTTCATATAATAATCTTTTAGATATCGATGTTGCATACAGGATAATGCTGGAGTTTGAGCCTACTACATGTGTTATTATCAAGCACAATACACCATGCGGTGTGGCAACATCACACAGTTTAACCCAGGCCTACCTAAACGCTTTAAATTGCGATCCAGTAAGCGCATTTGGAGGCATAATAGGCGTTAATGAAACTGTAGATGAAGAACTGGCAAAGCTGATTGTTGAGCGATTCTACGAGGTTATTGTGGCATTTGATTATACGCAGGAAGCAGTTGATATCTTAAAAACAAAGAAAAACTTAAGGGTAATAAAGGTTGGCAAACATTTAGAGAAATTTTACGAGATAAGAAGCGTTGTTGGCGGATACCTTATTCAGCAAAACGATGATAAAATAATTGAAAAATATGAAGTTGTTTCAAAGAAACAACCAACCCAACAACAAATAGAGGATTTAATCTTTGCCTTTCATGTAGCAAAGTTTGCCAAATCCAACGCTGTGGTCTATGCAAAGGATAAAAAAACACTTGCAATCGGTGCAGGTCAGACATCAAGAGTGGATTCTGCTAAATTTGCAATAGAGCGAGCCAAACAGCTGAACATAGACCTGAAAGGTTGCGTAATGGCCTCAGATGGATTCTTTCCATTTAGAGACAGTGTCGATGAGGCAGTAAAGGTGGGTGTTGAAGCAATTATTGAGCCGGGGGGATCCATAAGGGATAAAGAGGTCATTGAAGCTGCTGATGAACACGGCATTGCCTTATTATTCAGCGGCATAAGACATTTTAGACATTAAAAGGAGAAACACAATGGATGCTGTTATTTTAGCTGCAGGCAAATCAACGCGAATGAAATCAAAAACAAGCAAGATATTCCATGAGGTTTGTGGAAGACCACTGATCTTTTATGTCGTTGAAGCTTTAAAAAACTTCAAGATTCACATTATCGCAAATCCACTAAACCACGAGCACCTAAAAAATCTATTCAACTTTGCCAAAATCCATATCCAGAATCAGCAAAAAGGCACACTGGATGCTGTGAAATGTGCTATCGATGACATCAGCAGTCCCTATTTTGCCGTTGTTAATGCAGATACGCCGCTTATAGATGGCAGTGATATCGAGGCAGCATTTGAAATAGCAAAAACAGAAAACTCAGAATGCGTACTAATAACGGCTGTTTTAGATGATCCTTATGGATACGGCAGAATAGTGCAAACAAAAGAGGGTTTAAAAATTGTTGAGGAAAAAGAGGCAACCGAGGAGATAAAAAAAATCAAGGAGATCAACAGTGGCATCTATATCTTTAAAACTGAAAGTTTTAAAAAAGTAATGAATCTTGTAAAACCATCACAAACCACAGGCGAGTTATATCTACCAGATGTTGTAGGGCTTTTAAAAAATATAAAAACATTAAAGGTTAATGCCAGAAAGATTTTAGGCGTAAATACCAAAAAACAGCTTGCCGAGGTCAGGCGTATAATTCAACAGCGTATACTTGATAGATTCGACGATGTATCGTTTGTTGACCCAGACAGCACCTACATCAACTACGATGTCAAAATTGGATCAGATACCATTATCTTTCCCGGCGTTAATATAAGAGGAAACACAAAAATAGGCCGGGATTGCATCATTGAAAACGGCAGTGTTATAGAAAATTCCATTATAGGTGATAATGTACACATAAAACCCTACAGCGTCATTGAGGAAAGCTGTATTGCAAACAACTGTCAGATTGGACCATTTGCCCACTTAAGACCACTCAGCAGACTAAGCGAAAATGTAAGAATCGGCAATTTTGTTGAAACAAAAAAGGTTGAAATCGGCAAAGGTTCCAAAGCAAGCCATTTAACCTATCTTGGTGATGCAAAATTGGGTGAGGATGTAAATGTCGGATGCGGAACAATAACATGCAACTACGATGGCTATCAGAAGAATGAAACAATCATAGGCGACAGGGTATTTATAGGTTCGGATGTTCAGCTTGTTGCTCCTGTTAAAGTGGGTGATGATGCTTTAATTGCAGCAGGCACAACCGTTACAAAGGATGTTGAGCCATTTGCCCTTGCCATCTCAAGAGTCCCTCAGACAAACAAAAAGGATTGGGTTAAAAAATATAGAAAGGCAATGGAGGAGAAGTTAGGTAAAAAGCGGTAATGCCCTTTTTAGAAAAAGGGGTAATTGAGGAGGGAAAGCTCCTCTTTTATGCCTCTTTGGTTGGTGTTATAACAGGTTTTGGTGCCGTCTTGTTTTTGGTTGCAACACATTTTTGCAGTGTCTATCTGCTTCACAACATTGCAGGCTATCCCCTCCATGAGCCAAAAGGCGAACCGCATCTGTTTCATGCAATACATAAATCGTTCTCTCCATTTTTGCTTGTGACAATAACAACCATAGGTGGATTGATATCGGGCATTCTGGTTTATACCTTTGCACCAGAGGCAGAAGGTCATGGCACAGATGCAGCCATTGAGGCATACCATAGAAAAGACGGACTTATTAAACCGATAGTTCCCATAATAAAGATGATAGCCTCAGCAATTACTTTAGGTAGTGGTGGCAGCGGAGGAAGAGAAGGCCCCATTGCTCAGATTGGAGCAGGTTTTGGCTCATTTTTAGCAACAAAATTACACCTAAGTTCAAAACAAAGAAGAATATTGCTTGCAAGTGGTATGGGATCTGGCGTTGGTGCAATATTCCATGCTCCTATGGCGGGTGCTATATTTGCAAGTGAAGTTTTGTATAAAGACCCAGAAATTGAGGGTGAGGTTTTCATCTATACAATTGTAGCATCGATTGTTGCTTATGCCATTTTTAGCGCATTCTTTGGATTAAAGCCGTTGTTTTTTACACCTGTTTTTCAGTTTTCAAATCCAGTTGAGCTTATCTCATACACCGTTTTATCAATCGCCTGTGGTCTGTTTGCTATCTTTTATGTTAAGGTATTCTATGGACTCAGAGATATATTCAAAAAAATTAAAATTGTACCGCATATTAAACCAGCAATCGGCGGCTTTATCGTGGGATTAATCGGTGTTTTTTTACCTGATGCAATCTCCACAGGTTACGGCATCCTGCAGAAAGCCATTGACGGTGAAATAACAATAACATTGCTTCTGCTTGTGGCTTTTTTTAAAGTTTTAACAACCTCATTCACGATTTCAAGCGGCGGTAGTGCGGGTGTTTTTGGGCCCTCTATGGTTATAGGAGGCAGCCTTGGTGGCGCAGTGGGTCTCATTATGCATAACATTTCACCTTTACTTGCAGTACAACCTGCATCTTTTGTTCTTGTGGGTATGGTTGGATTTTTTTCTGCTGCAGCCAACACACCTTTTTCTACAATTGTTATGGTCACGGAGATGACGGGAAATTACCATTTGATAGTTCCCGCTATCTGGACAGCCATTCTAAGCTATATCATAGCCCAGAAGTGGACCATTTATGAAAAACAGGAAAAAAATAGAAGAACCTCAAAGGCACACTCTGAGGAATTCACAAGGGATCTACTTGAAGAGATAAAGGTATCCGATATTATGAAAAAAACATTCAAAACTATTCCTCAAACGGCAAAACTTGACACCGTCTTTGAACTATTACACGAAACAGACGATGACGACCTGATAATGGTGGATATATCGGGTAAATTAAAAGGTATAATAACACTGAGAGTGTTAAAAACCATCCTAAGCGAGGATTATATTCCAGAATTACTCATAGCTGAAGATGTGGCAAACACAAAACTGATAACAACAACAAAGGATGAAAATCTCTTGCATTTAATACATAAAATAGGTTTTAAAGATATAAATACAATTCCTGTGGTGGAAAAAAATGACCCATCAAACATAATAGGTGTGGTAAAAAGAAGCGATATAATCAAAACATATAACGAAACCAGACAGAAAGCCCAAAAGAATGTTTGAAAAATTTTAGTCGTGGTGTTATAAAAGGTGTCGTATGTGTGGAATTGTTGGTTACAGTGGCTCAAAAAAAGCTCTTCCTATTCTGCTTGAAGGTCTAAAATCGCTTGAATACAGGGGTTATGATTCAGCCGGTATATCTCTAAAAACCGATAAGATCTACACGGTTAAAACAAAGGGCAAAATCGTCGATCTAATAACGCTAATCACAGAAAGCAGACTGGATACAAAGGCCAGTATCGGAATCGGCCACACCCGATGGGCAACCCATGGGCATCCTACATCCACAAATGCCCATCCCCATACAACCAAAAATGTTGCAATCGTTCACAACGGCATCATAGAAAACTACAGAGACCTTGAAGCATACCTAAAAGAAAAGGGTTTTAGTAGAGCAACAGACACAGACAGTGAAATTGTGGCACTTTTGATTGAGTATTTTTTAGAAAAATACGATTTTTTTGAGGCTTTCAGCAAAACCATAGCAAAGCTTGAAGGTAGTTTTGCAATAGCAGCTATATCAACCAAAGCAGACTACATAGCTGTAGCAAAACATGAAAGCCCACTGGTAATAGGCATTGGCAACAACGAAACATTCATAGCCAGCGATGTTGCAGCTTTAATAGAATACACAAATAACTTTATATTTTTAGAAGATGGCGACATTGCCAGGATAGAAAAAGGTAATATAGAGATTTTTGACAAAGATAAAAACCTCGCAAGGCGAAAGATAACAACCATAAACTGGTCAAAACAGAAAGCCCAAAAAGGTGGATTCAAGCATTTCATGCTTAAGGAGATAAATGAAGAGGATGAAGCTGTAAGAAACACGATTCAATCAAGAATAATGCCTGATGGCAGACTGATATTGGAAGAACTTGATGGTATGGAAGAAATCCTTAAAAATACCGACAGAATCACAATTGTTGCATGCGGAACCAGTTATTATGCGGGTCTTACAGCAAAACCTGTTTTGGAAAAATTTACAGGCGTCAAGGTTGATGTGGAGATAGGCAGCGAATTTAGATACTACAACTATATCTATTCAAAAAACAATCTGTTTGTGGCCATCTCTCAGTCTGGGGAAACGGCAGATACAAAAGAGCCTCTCAAAATGGCAAAAAATAACGGTATTCCTACAATCTCAATTGTTAATGTAAAAGAATCAGCTATAGCTCGAATTGCAGATAGATGCATCTATACACTTGCAGGACCAGAAATCAGCGTTGCATCAACAAAAGCCTTTGTTAGTCAGCTTGCCGTTTTATATATGCTTGCATTATACATGGGTCATCTAAAAGGCAAGGATAACTCAAAAGAAGCCCGATATCTCTTAAAAATGCCCCATCTAATCAAAGAAACATTCAACATGGCTGATAAAACGGCAAACTCAATTGCAAAAGCCTACTGCAAATACAAAAACTACCTATACCTTGGCAGGGGTATATGCTATCCACTTGCACTTGAGGGTGCACTAAAACTAAAAGAAATCTCATACATCCATGCAGAGGGTTACCCTGCAGGTGAAATGAAGCATGGACCGATTGCATTAATCGATGAACAAACCCCATCTGTTGTTGTAGCACACCCCCATGAGCCTTACTATTCCAAAACACTGTCAAACTGCGAGGAGATTAAATCACGCGGCGGCAAGATTATACTTGTTTCATCAAAACCCCATCCAATAGCCGATGAGACAATACAGATACCTGATGTAAACTACGATTTTGCAGGCTTTGTGTATGTTATTCCTCTTCAGCTGTTTGCATACTATTCTGCCCTTTATCTTGGTCATGACATAGACCAGCCAAGAAATCTTGCAAAAAGTGTTACGGTTGAATAGATGAAGGTTTCTTTAATCAGCGAATTGATGTTTATTATAAAAAATCTAAAACACTCAAACACAAGCAAGATGCTGATTTATGCATCAATAGTTGGCATATTAGCAGGTCTTGGTGCAATTGTATTCTATGTTTTGCTTGATTTAACCTCAACAATTCTACTAAACCATATAGCTGGATTTCCTTTAACACATCCGACAAACGAAGAACCACTTCTGCCACTTATACATAAACCGTTTAGCAGGGCTTTATTTCTTATAATTATCACCGTTGGTGGTTTTATCAGCGGATTATTGATACATCTTCTGGCTTTAGAAACAAAGGGTGGCGGCACAGGTGAGGTGGTTAAAGCCTACCATGCCAATAAACCGATAAGAAAAAGGGTGCCGTTTGTAAAACTCATTGTTTCTGTTATCTCACTGGGTGTAGGCGGAGCAGGCGGTAGAGAGGGCCCTGCAGCACAAATCGGTGCTGGTTTTGGCTATCAGATAGGAAAGCTCTTTCACTTAACGGATAAAGAAAAACGCATTTTGATGTTAGCAGGTCTTGCAGGCGGTGTTGGTGCAATCTTTAGAAGCCCTATGGGTGCGGCAATCTACGCTGTTGAGGTGCTTTATAAGGATATAGATTTTGAATATGAGGCACTTCTGCCTGCGGCTATCTCTTCCATCATAGCCTATTCAATATTCTCTGCCAAGTTTGGCTGGGTTCACATGTTTTCCACACCCCCAATGGCGTTTCACAATCCCCTTGAATTTTTATCCTATACAATTCTTGCAATAGTCTGTGCAATAAGTGCAATAATATTCATCAATATTTTCAATACCACATCTGAAACATTTGAGAAAATACCATCCCCGCTTTACATAAAAACGGCTTTGGGTGGCTTTATCGTTGGCCTTTTTGCAATGATTCTACCTGATGCTGCAGGCATGGGATACGGCATTATGCAAAGCGCTTTTCTTAACAAAACAAGCTTTTACATCCTGATTATGATAGGTCTTGTAAGAATGATCACCACCTCAATAACACTGGGGAGCGGGAACTCGGTAGGTTTATTTGCACCAACGCTTGTTATAGGTACAGCAATCGGCGGCGGCATTGGTGGAATTCTACAGTCTGTTCTACCGCGCTTTGTTGATAATCCTGCAAGCTTTGCCATTGTTGGTATGGCAGGCTTTTTTGCAGCAACAAATAAAACACCTCTATCTATTATAATAGTGGTTGCAGAAATTACAGGCAATTATGAGCTTATTGTTCCATCAATGTGGGTTGTTGCTATAAGCTTTTTGCTAACAACACGCTATAGCATTGAGCGGCACCAGGTGAAAAACAGATCACACAGCCCGATACACAAATACGAATACATAAGAGATGTGCTTGAAGGCATAAAGGTAAAAGATCTTATGAAAAAAGAGTTTTTAAGTGTTACCAATTCAACAAACCTTTCAAAAATATATGAAATTCTGTCAGATTCAAAGCAAACCGACATCCCTGTTTTAGATAAAGACAATTCACTGCAGGGTATCGTTACACTGCATGTGTTGAAATCGATTCTTGGAGAAAGTGAGCTATCCAATTTTCTTGTCGCAGAGGATGTAGCAAATAAGGATGT
Source organism: Hippea jasoniae (assembly GCF_000744435.1). NCBI lineage: Bacteria > Pseudomonadati > Campylobacterota > Desulfurellia > Desulfurellales > Hippeaceae > Hippea > Hippea jasoniae. The sequence continues at coordinate 174,142 of NZ_JQLX01000010.1, read as the reverse complement.
TGTTACAACAACAGCTGAGGAAAACTTAAACACACTTTTGCATAAGATCGGCTTCAAAGAGATCAACACCGTGCCTGTCGTTGATAAAAACGGCAAAGTAGTGGGTATTATTACAAGAAAGGATATCATTAAAGCCTACAATGACGCAACAGAGCAACTCCATAATAGAAGCGCTGAATGAGCAGCAAAAAGCGGCTGTTTTAGAGAACGGCTGCAACCTTCTGATTATAGCAGGTGCTGGAAGCGGCAAAACAAAAACACTAACCCACAAGATCGCATATATACTGGATAGCGGACTTGCAAAACCATTTCAGATCATGGCATTGACCTTTACAAACAAAGCGGCAAATGAGATGAAAGAGCGTATTGTTAAACTTGTGGGCAGTGATGCTAATCAAATGTGGATCGGCACATTTCACTCTATAGCTTTAAGGCTTTTGAGAAACGAAGGTTACAGATATGTAATTTACGATACAAAAGACCAGGAAAACCTACTAAAAGAGGTTTTAAAGCAACTAAATATAGACCCGAAGAAATTCACACCAAAAAAGATACTCTCTGCCATTTCATCCTACAAACTCAATCTAATCAAACCAGACCAGCTTCCTGTTGATTCCATCTATGAAAAAACACTTAAAAAGATCTACAAAACATATGAGGAAAAGCTTGAAAGTTCCGAAGCTGTAGATTTTGATAACATAATCATAAAAACTATAGAGCTGCTTGAAGAAAATCCGCAGGTAAGGGAAAAGTACGCTCAGCGTTTTAAATACATCTTTATTGATGAGTATCAGGACACAAACTACCCGCAATACCTGTTCGTTAAGCTATTGCATAACAAAAACAACATTGTTTGCGCTGTTGGCGATGAGGATCAATCTATCTACAGCTTCAGGGGTGCTCAAATCGAAAATATCTTAAGATTCGATAAAGAATATGAGAACTGCAAAATTATCAAGCTTGAGAAAAACTATAGATCTGCCATAGAGATACTCAACATAGCAAACAAGCTGATTGCAAAAAATACCAAAAGAAATAAAAAAAACCTATACTCAGAAAAAAACGGCGGTAATATTTCGATTATCAATCTACCCACAGACACAGATGAGGCTTACTTTGTGGCAGAAAAAATTCTTAAGTTGAGCAAACAGGGTGAAAATCTAAATGAAATAGCTGTTCTTTATCGCACAAACAGACAATCAAGGGCGATTGAGGAGGCTTTAATAAAATATGCAATACCCTACCAAATTATAGGCTCTCACAGATTTTTAGAAAGAAAAGAGATTAAAGACATTTTAGCGTATCTGAGGCTTCTGATTAACAAAAAAGACGATATATCATTTTTGCGTGCAATAGGTTCACACCCCAGAGGAATCGGAGCAAAATTTATAGAAAAAATCAAACAGGAAGCCAAAAACAGAGAATTATCACTATTTGAAACATCAAAGTTGTTGATAGAAGAAAATAAACTCTCAAATAGACAGAAAAATGCATTGAATGATTTTTTATCAATATTTGAGACGATCGATACAACACAAAGGGTTGATAAAATCATAGATGAGATTGCGCAAAAAAGCGGATATAAAAACTATCTTGAACAAAACTCAGATTTTGATAGAATGGGTAATGTGGAAGAATTAAAAAACGCTGGCAATTTAGAGAATCTGGATGATTTTTTAGAAAGCCTGTCTTTATTGGATTATTCCAACGATCTGGAAAAAGGCAGTGAGCATGTCAAACTTATGACAATCCATGCTGCAAAAGGCCTTGAATTCAACACGGTTTTTATAGTGGGTGTTGAGGAGGGATTATTCCCCAATGGAAATCTAAAAATAGACGAAAACGACATAGAGGAAGAGCGCAGACTGTTCTATGTTGCCATTACGCGGGCAAAAACAAACCTCTTTATCAGCCATGCATCCGCAAGAAAAATCAACAACGCATATCAGGGATGTATGCCATCGAGATTCTTAAAAGAGATAGATGTTAAACAAAAAACAAAAGATATAAAACGCGGTGATAGGGTTTTGCATAAACTTTTTGGTGAAGGTGTTGTTTTATCAAAGGATAACGATATGCTTTCTATAAACTTCAACGGTTCGATAAAAAAGGTTTTAGTCAGGGACTTTAATTTAACTGTAATTTAGTTTGGAGGTAGAAATGGCTACATTAGAGGAAAGGTATAACCAATTCAACTCAAACCTTGCACTGGTCAATATAAGAACAAAAAAATTTATTGCAGAGTTTGACGATGAAAAGCTGGATGTTTCTCCAGAAACTCAAAAGGTCTATATCGACAAAAATTCATACTATCAGGTGCTTGCCGATAACTTTGTAAGGGTGTTTCAGGAATATACGCTCAAAATTGCCAACAAAGAGAACGAAAACGATGTATTCGTTAACATCAACATCACCTACCTGCTTGATTTTCAGGTTGGCGGACCGATCGATGATGAGATATTTGAGATATTCTCACAGTCCACCGTTTTGGTTGATAGCTGGCCGTATTTCAGAGAGGCCGTTCAGAATGCCCTATTGAGAATGGGATTGGCGCCGGTTATTATTCCACCAATTCAGTTTACACCCCCACAGCCACAGCAGTAATGTACACGCTGGCAATAGATGGCAGCTCAAATCTGATCGACTTTAGCATATTTAATAAGGAAAATGAGCTCCTCTATTGCCACTGTTTTTTACCAAAAGAGCCGTTTTCAAAGATTTTGATCGACTTAGTTGATAATGCATTAAATGAAATCAACATCAAGCTTGAAGATATAACGCAACTCTTTGCAGTAGCCGGTCCTGGCAGGTATACATCGATCAGGGTGGTAATATCCACGCTAAAGGGACTGTTTTTTAAAAAACCTCCTCAAACCTATAGGGTAAACGAGCTTGATCTTACAGCTGCCCTGATTGACAAAGATAGATTCAGGGTGGCAGGAGAGCTTTTTTCATCTTACGGATACTTTTGCGATTATGAAAAAAAAGATGGCAGACTAATAAGAATTTCATCTATCACAAAGGCAAAACAGGATGAGATTATAGATACCAAGCTTGAACTATTTTACACAACAGACAAAACACTGCTTCCTAAAACACCGTTTGTTTTTAAAATCAAAGATTTAGCAGAAGAAGTGGAACTATTAGATCTAAACCCATTTTATTAAGGAGCAGATATGGCTGAAGTAAAACCGTTTAGAGGCATAATCTATGAAAAAACACACTTTAACAACACCGTCATGGCACCTCCATATGATGTAATTGATGAAGATTACAAAGAAATTTTAAAGCAAAGAAATCCATACAACATCGTAAATTTAACACTACCGGAATCCTATACAAAAGCAAAACAGCTGCTTGATGAATGGCTAAAAAATGGCATATTAAAAATGGACAATAGCTGCAGATTCTATGCATACAGCTGCAACTATAGATTTGACAACAAAGAAAGGCAGCTCAAAGGCATACTAATTGCATTAAAGGTTGAGCCGTTTGGCAAAAATATAAAACCCCACGAAAAAACACTCAAAGGCCCAAAAATCGACCGTTTTAACCTGATAACAACAACACATGCAAGCTTCTGCCCCATCATGGGCTTGTATTCTCATGATAAAACAATTAACGAAATTATATCAGAAACAGTTAGCTCATCAGTAATGTTTGAGGCTAAATTTGAGGATACCACACACAGCCTTTATGCCATCGATAGCAATCACATAAAAACCATAGAAGAATCATTAAAAGACAAAACAATCATCATAGCCGATGGTCATCACAGATATGAAACAGCATTGATGATTAAGGAGCATTTTAACAAGCAGGGCTTAAAAAACGGCGGATTTGATTATATACTGACGCTTCTTGTGGATGCCCACAGTGGCGGTCTTTGCCTATTTTCCATACACAGATTGATAAAACAGCTAAAAGACAAAGAGGCATTTATTGAGAGCTTAAAACAATATTTCACAGTCAAACAGGGCAGGTTCGATGATGCAGATTTTATCGGATACTCAAAAGATGGATTTATATCTCTGTTTTTAGAAAAAAGACCAACTGCATTGCCCGATGGATTGGATGCAAAGATCTTTGAGGATATCATCTACAAGAAAATATTAAAACTCACAGATGAGGATATAAAAAATCAACACATTGCAGGATACGCCCATACAGAAAAAGAACTAATAGAGGCTGTGGATAAAGGCAGTGCCGTATTTGGATTTTTACTAAAACCGATAAATTATGAAACACTAACCCAAATAGTCAATCAGGGTTTAATTGTGCCACAGAAATCAACCTACTTTTATCCCAAAATACCTTCAGGCCTTGTGGGTTATCATTTTGATAGCATTAAGGGGTGTGAGAATGTTTGAGCTAACGATAAAGGATGAATTTGCGGCAGCCCATAGACTGCAAAACTACAACGGTGCATGCGAAAACCTGCACGGCCATAACTTTATCGTTGAATTAAGCGTTATATGTGAAAAATTAAATGAAACATACATAGCAATAGATTTCAAAGAGCTTAAAGCGATTTTAAAAGAGATTCTCAACAATCTGGATCACAGATACCTTAACGACATAGGGTTTTTTAAAAACACAAACCCGACATCTGAAATGATAGCTATGTATATCTTTAAAGAAACAGAAAAAAGATTATCCAGCTCAGGTTGCAGACCATCAAAGGTTAGCGTGTGGGAATCTCAAAGGGCAAAGGCAACCTACTTTGAAATGTAGTAAAAACCGTTGATCTTATAAACAAAGTTTGCATAGATATTGAGAACATCGATATTGAAACGCTCTGGCAGTGGCGGATAGGGTGCAGCATCTTTAACAGCATCAATCGCCGCTTTATCTAACAGAGGATAACCGCTTGAACGAATAAGCTTAACACGCAGAAGATTGCCATTCTTACCAATACTGAATAAAACAAGCAAAGAGCCCTGCTGGCCTGTTTGAGCTGAAAAAGATGGATAAACCCACACATTTTCAATCTTATTTTTTATATGCTCCATATAGGATGCATATTTAATCGATTGCGTGCCAATGCTTATAGTAGCCTCTCTTGTGTGTTTGTAGCGGTAATTTTTTGAATTGCCGGATAAAAAACCGCCAAAATTCTCTTTAAACAGGGGACCTTTGAGTTTAACAAGTCCTCCACTCTTTTTCTTTGAAGCAGACTCCAACCTGTGTTTTCTTTTTCTGGCACCTTTCTTTGATAATTTAGTTGTTTTTTGCTTTTTTAAAACATTTTTCGGTGTAGGTATGTTTGCTTTGGTTATCGCAGGTTTTTTTACAACTTTAGGCTTTGCAGAAACGGTTGCTTTCGGCACACCAAAGGGCAACTCTTCTTTCTTTGAGTAAACCTTTGCAAAACCCTTCTTTGAAATATTGGATGCAACCTTATGATGTTCCTTAACTTTTATCTTTGGCTTCTCCTTTTGAGGTAGAGTAACAATATCTACGAAGGTTTCCTTCGGCGGTGAAGGGGTTTTTAACTTAGGTGGTTTAACAAGTTCAAAAACAACAAACAGCACAAGAAGATGGAGAACAAGAGAAAAGATAAGTGCCGATATCGCCCTTTTTAACTTCATGGCAACAATATATAAAAATTTTATATTTTTACAAAGCTATTAGTCAAAGAACTGAATAAGATGGGTTATAAACCTGTTGTAGCTAACATCTACATCGTACTTTTCACCAAGCCTTACAATCACACCGTTTAATGAGTCAATCTCTGTTTTATTGCCAGCTAAAATATCCTGTAGCATCGATGATCTATGGCCTGCCGTTGCAGGAATCAACTTTGAGTAAAACTCTTTTTTGTAGCTTTCTGCTGTATCAAAGAATGTTTTAAATCCTGCTGCATCCATTACATCAAAAATCTCATCGATAATTCTATCCATAATCATGCGTGTTGATGGTTTTTCAGCAAGCCTGCCATATTCAACATTTAAAACCGCACCAAGCGGATTTAAAGCGCAGTTATAAAGCATCTTTGCCCATAGGTATTTATCCACATCCAAAGAAACCCTAACAGGAAAGCCACCCTCTTTTAATGCATCGCATAAATCCTTTACCTGAAAAGATATCTCTTTTTTGAAGATATTGCCAACAACCATATCATCGGCATGCACGGTTATCTCTATCTCGTTTAACGCTTTTCTGTAAAAACCGGTGATAATACGGGCTGCAAACACCCTTTCTTCTTCAAAACAACCTAAAAATTTCTCAGCATTTCCCCATCCATTTTGCACAACCACAAGTTTAGAGTTGCTTAATCGGTTTTTTATTCTGCAAAGATTATCTGCTATCTGCTCATTGGCTGTTGTCTTGGTACAGATCAAGACGTAATCCGGTTTTGAGATTGAGTCATAATCGATTATATCAACATCTCTAAACTCCATTTTCCCAAATATACCGCTGATTTTAAAACCGTTTTTCTTCAAAATCTCTGCTGTTCTTTTGGTTGCAACAAAACTCACATTATAACCAGCCTTTAATAAAAATCCACCAAGCGATAAGCCAACACCACCAGCCCCAACAACAACAACCCTTAGATCAGCCATAAACCCTCACAATCAGCTCATCAAGTGATCTTTTTGGAACAAAATGTGTGCCCTTCTCATCTCTGAAATACCTGATATCACCATTCTTAACATCGCATATAACAACATTTTCTGCTGGCTTTCCAATAGCCTCAACGCAGACAATCTCAAAATTATCATTTAGGCTGAGAATCTTAGATAGCTTTTCTCTGTCAATTGCAGCTATACTGCATCCGCCCAGCCCCTTTTCTGCAAGCTGAAGCATTATTGTTTGAATAGCAATTCCAGCATCGAAAATGTAGTAGTTATCGTTTGAAATATTCAAATCCCTCAAAATCACAACATAAGCTGTGGGTCTTTGACCCTTTTTGGGACCATCCCACTCTTTAAGATATGCAGCCCACTTAAGCGTCTCAAAAATCCTTTCATTGAGTGCATCATCAGTGGAAATGATATACTTCAGAGGCTGAGCATTCTTTGGTGAAGATATGTACCTTAGGTTTTTTACAATTTCCAAAAGCTCATTTTTATCAATCTTAAAGCTCTCATCGAATCTACGATATGAACGTGCCTTTTTTATAAGTTCTTCAATCATAACTCAATCTCCATAAGTGGAATATAGAAATTTGCACCCAGGCAATCCCTATCGCCTATACCGCCTGCTGCCACATCACGCAAAAACGATACCTTGATCGTATTTATATCATCGCAGTAAAAAAACCTTACATCCCTTTTGTAAAGTTTTTTAAAAAAATCCTCTGTCAACTTAGCTTTCCACTTCTTATAAAGCTCACTGTTTTTAAAAATTATGTCTATCGTTATATGCCAGACACCGGCGTTTTTGCTTCTTAAAACAACCACGCTATCCTTAAGCTTCAAAACCCTATCTCCTCAATCCAGAACTTATCCGATATGTCTTCATCCACGATATGGTAAACATTAAAAGTATAAACGCCGCCCATATCGATCTCTGCAGGTGAGTAGGGAAACGCCACATTGGCACCGGTGGCAATCCTGCCTTTGTAATCGTAGTGTTGAAGCATCGCCTTTGCAACAGAACAGATTCTATGTGCAAGAGACTGCCTATCAGCAACAACATCAACAACAAGACCTACCTCATGTGTTTTATCGATAAACTCCAGATCACCCAAAACACCATCTTTTCCGTATCTTATAAAGCTCAATTCAAACGGCTCATCAAATGTCTGTTTTACCTTACTCTCAACATCTGCTAAAATATCATCCAGCAAGGCTATCATGTCGGGATTTCTGATGCCCATAATTGCTATGGTTCTAAAGCCTTTTAATCCTGCACCCTCAATTTTGTAGGTGGGTTTTTCCTTTTTTACCCATCTTGCACCACTGATTTTTACACTTCTATCATCCAGCTGCTCATATTTTGCATTCTCAAGGTGTAATACACCCTCAGGCTCTTCAATAACAAACGGATCGCTGTTCTCATACAAAGCATGCGCCATTGCAGAATTTACAGTGCATCTACGGGTTTTGTTTGGTGGCTTTAATATAAAGTAATCCTCATAAAGAGATCCCATCAAACCATCCGATGGGCTTGCAGGTTTTGCGCACAACGCCCCGCATTCAATAATCTTTGCCATATGCCAAATGCTTGCCTCATCATATCCCTTAAGCAGTGGATATGCCGCATAGATCGAGGCATCCGTAATACGCCCTGCAACTATCAGATCAAAATCGCCTTCCAAAGCTTCCTTTAGTCTGCATGTTCCCATCTGAGCAACAATATGTTCAGATGATTTAATATCCTCTTCTGTTAGCTGCGGGTTTCCTTCATAGCTTTTTATCCTGCCCTCCTTTAAAAGCTCCAGAGCAAAATCCTTATCAAGCTCAGAATGTATAACGGCTACTTTGATTTTTAGGTCATTATCCCTGGCTATATCTTTAACCACATCTAAAAACTGCTTAAGGTGAATATCGGCTCCAGCATAACCAGCCGAACCCACAACAAACGGAATCTTTTTTTCAACAGCTATTTTAAGGGGATATTCAAGGTCGTTGCGTGTAGCCTCATAATTTGCCTTCATGTTGCCACTGCCAAGAAAATATGGACCCGAATCGATAGAGCCAGCATCCACACCTATAAAATCCACACCTTCCTTTATAGCCTCGTCAAATGATTGCCTGTTATAACCGTATCCAAGCTGGCCCATCAGTGCATAAAGCTTTAACATTAAAGCCCCTTATGCTTTTGAACGATCCTGTTGTTTTCATCAACTATTACAATATTGGGCTGATAGTTTTCAAGGTCTTTTTCATCATAAAGTCCAAACGCCGCAATAATGATTTTATCTCCCACAGCAACCTTCCTTGCAGCAGCACCGTTTAAACAGATTACACCGCTGCCTCTTTTGCCCTTTAGTGTGTATGTTTCAAACCTCTCGCCGTTGTCGATATTCCATATCTGCACAAGCTCATACTCCTTCATCCCTGCAGCTTTCAGAAGCTCCTCATCTATTGTAATACTGCCAACATAGTTTAAATCAGCCTCGGTTACAACAGCCCTGTGAATCTTACCTATCAACATCTTTCTCAACATTTAAACATCCTCCTAAAACCACATATTATCTATCAAGCGGGTATTGCCGATAAAAACGGCCAAAGATACAAGTGTGTTGTTTTTTTCAATCTTTTGAAGTTCTTCAAGATCGCTAAGCCTGTTTATCGATATATAATCGATTTTTGCAAGTTCATACTGTTTAATAGCTTTTTCCATCTCTTCAATAATCTTTTTGCTTTCCTCAACCCCTGTCTCTATCAACTCCTTTGCTCTAAGCAGCGCCTTATAAAGACAAACAGCCTGCTTTCTTTCTTCTTCATTTAAATATTTATTGCGGGAGCTTAAGGCAAGGCCATCTTCCTCTCTTACAATAGGCATACCCACAACATCGATATCAAGATTCAGATCCTCAACCATACGTTTAATAACAAGCAGCTGTTGGGCATCCTTTTTGCCAAAATAGGCTTTATCAGGCTTAACAATATTAAACAGCTTAAGCACAACTGTTGTTACTCCTCTAAAATGGGTGGGTCTGCTTCTGCCCTCAAGCGGTTTTGTGAGTTTTTCAACCTCCACAAAGCTTTGAAAACCCTGCGGATACATATTTTCAACCGTTGGATAAAACAGATAGTCAACCTGCTCGTTTTCAAGCAGCTGCTCATCCCTTTTAAAATCTCTTGGGTATCTATCTAAATCCTCATTGGGAGCAAACTGCAGCGGATTAACGAATATGCTTACAACAACAGTATCGTTATGTTTTCTTGCCTCTCTAACAAGCGATAGATGCCCCTCATGAAGATAACCCATGGTGGGCACAAAACCTATCGATTTTCCTTCCCTTTTTAGTTTATTTGCAATCTCCTGCATCCTTTGTGGCGTATCAACAACAACCATAATGCCTCCTTATAGATAGGCCCCTTATAGATAGGAATGCTCATCGGTTGGAAATTTGGCAGCCCTGACCTCTTCTGCATACTGTTTTACAGCTTCCACGGCATCCTTTTTCAGGTGAGCATATCGTTTAACAAACTTGGGTTTAAAATCATCAAACAATCCAAGCATATCGTGAAACACAAGCACCTGACCATCTGTCAAAACACCTGCACCGATACCGATGGTGGGCACTTTAACAGATTGTGTGATCTCGGCTGCCAAATGCTTTGGCACTGACTCAAGAACAATAGAAAATACACCTGCATCCTGCAAAAATTTTGCATCCTCCTTGATTTTTTTAGCCTCTGCCTCATCCCTGCCTCTTGCTTTATAGGATCCAAAGATATTTATCGACTGCGGCGTCAAACCCAGATGCCCCATAACAGGAATACCTGCTGCAACAATATTGTTTATCGTGGGCACAAACTCCCTGCCACCCTCAAGCTTTACAGCATCACAGCCTGTTTCTTTTAAAATTCTGCCAGCGTTTCTAACAGCTTCTACATAATCTGCCTGATAGCTCATAAACGGCATATCAACAACAATCAAAGCGTTTTTTACACCCGCTTTAACCATCTTTGCATGATAGATCATCTCATCAACCGTTACAGGAATCGTGGAGTTCTTGCCCTGCATAACCATTGCAAGCGAATCACCAACAAGTATGATATCAACACCAGCCTCATCGGCAATTCGCGCTGAGGTGTAATCGTAAGCGGTGATCATAACGATTTTTTCCCTGCCCTTTTTTGCCATTATCTCAGGAACACTAACACCCATCTCAAACCTCCCAAATAAAAAAAAGCCTGAACGCCCATTTTTAGCGTCCAGGCTTGATTTTTAGCTGTATGGTGGTTTAAAGCCCCAAAGGGTCTTTTACCTATAAAACTCAAAAATCCACCTTCCTGCGGGTCTTTGTGGCAACCATCAAAGCCCGCTAAATGTTTAGCACATCCAGAGCGTCAAGCTCTCTTAGAGGCTCAACAACAAAATCGCGCTGTTTAGCCCACCTGTGCGGCAGATAAAGCTCCTTTGTTTTAGAAATTATATTTTTGTAGGCAATAATGTCAATATCAACGGTTCTGGGTCCCCACTTAAATTTCTTAATTCTATGCAGTTTTCTTTCTATATCTTTACAAACCTTAAGCAATTCTTTGGGTTTTAGATTACAACTTACCTTTAACACCTGGTTTAGAAATTTTTTTTGATTTTTATAGCCCCACGGTTGCGATTCCATCACATTTGAGGCAGCCACAATCCTCACATATCGTGATAGATACATTACCGCCCAGCCAAGATGTTTTTTTCTGTTTCCCACATTTGAGCCAAGACCTATATAAACATACTTATTAAAATGCGACCGATTTGATCCTTTCAACGGCTTCCTCTATGCGTGGGTTTGTTATACTTATCCTGAAATACCCTTCGCCTGCATCGCCAAATCCATTGCCCGGTGTTACTACAATGCCTTTTTCTTCAAGCAGCTTCTTAGTAAACTCCTTTGAGGAAAACCCTTCTGGCACATCCACCCAGAAATAAAAAGTAGCCTTTGGCGTCTCAAACGCAAATCCCGCTTTCTTTAAAGCCTCAGCCATCTGATCCCGCCTTTTTTGAAACACCTTCATAATTTCACCGTTTAGTTTTTCAGCATTATCCAAAGCATAGATGCCAGCTTCCTGAATAGCCTGAAAGATACCTGAATCGATGTTTGTTTTTACCTTACCCAGTGCGGCAATTACATCTTTATTGCCAACAGCAAACCCTATTCGCCAGCCTGTCATATTGAATGTTTTTGATAGCGAATGAAACTCAATACCAACATCCTTTGCACCTTCAACTTCAAGAAAGCTTATCGGTTTATAACCATCGTAGCAGATCTCAGAGTATGCATTATCGCTTGCCACAACAAAATTAAACTCCTTTGCAAGCTCAACAACCTTTTTGTAAAAATTATAATCCGCTACTGCGGCTGTTGGGTTGTTTGGATAGCCAAGATACATAAGCTTTGTTTTTGCAAATATATCTCTATCGATGCTATCAAGGTCTATCAAAAATCCATTCTCCTTCTTCAAAGGCATTTTATAAACTTCTCCACCTGCAAACATAACAGCCGTTGGATAAACAGGATACCCCGGATCAGGCACAAGTGCATAATCACCGCTGTTTATATAGGCAAGCGGCAGATGTGCTATACCCTCCTTTGAACCAATTAAACTTATCACTTCGGTTTTTGGATCAAGCTCTACATTGAAGCGTCTTTTATACCATCTTGCAACGGCTTCTCTAAATTCAATCATGCCCACATAGCTTGGATACCTGTGATTTTGAGGCTTCTTTATAGCTTCAATTGCCTTATCCACAATTTCCTTAGGTGTTTCAAAATCGGGATCGCCAACACCCAAATCGATAACATCAACGCCTGCATCAATAACCTTCTGCTTTAATTCATCGATCTCAGCAAAAAGATACGGTGGCAGATTTTTGATCCTTTCTGCAAGCTCAACCATTTTTTACCTCCAGAACTTGATTATAATTAAAACCCTTTCGCAGGATTTCTATATTTCTACCCTCAAGCTTTACAACAGTTGATGCAACACCTATCGGTTTTCCAGCACAGATACAGTCAACCCTATTTGAAAACCGTTGTATCAAATCGGACAGGTTTAGTAAACTTTCTTTACCTGAAATATTTACACTGGTCGATGTTATGGGAAAATGACTGCAAATCTTTTTTAAAAACTCTGTATTGGCGACTCTGAAGGCACTAAAACCATTTTGAGACGCATAAAAAGGCATCTGTATGCGGGTTTTTAGAACGGCACTAACAGATAGACTCAGCAACTTCTCAAGTAGGCATCTATCAACATCTACTGCAACATCAAAAATAAAATCACTATTTGCAATAACAATAAATGGCTTTAATGCATCCCTTTTTTTTAGAAGAAGAATCTTTTTGTTTGCTAAAACATCAAAAAGATTGGCAGAAAAACCATACAGCGTGAAGGCATCGCATATTATAACACCATGATTATTTAATATCGCCAGAGCTTTTTTATAATCCTTTGTTATCACAACTAAATCCAGAAAAGATGGGGTGAGTAGTGGGACTTGAACCCACGACCCCCAGGGCCACAACCTGGTGCTCTGCCAGCTGAGCTATACTCACCACAATGAAAATAAAAAAAGAAATGGTGAGCCGCGTAGGGATCGAACCTACGACCGACGGATTAAGAGTCCGTTGCTCTACCAGCTGAGCTAGCGGCCCACCTGCAGGAAAAATATACCCACAGAAGCCATCAAAGTCAAGTGTGTTTTTCAACATCAACTTGACTATAGGGCGAGTCATAATTACAATAAAACGACGAAATTTAAGATGGAGATGAAGTATGAAGGAAGAGAAACCCGAGGTTATACCTGTTCAATATGTGCCTGTTAACTACTATGAAGAAGATGAAATTGATCTAAAGGAATTATTCCTGACTATATGGAAACACAGGTGGTTTGTTGTTATTTTTACCTTTGTGGTTACACTTGCAGCTGCAATCTATGCTTTTACAAGGACACCAATATATGAAGTTAAAGCAAATCTATTTCCAGGCTTCATTGAAAACTTTAAAAATCCTCTAATAAACTCATCTAAATTAGTTGTATTTATAAATTCAACTTTTGATATGTCAGAAACAAAACAGAAATTACCATCAATAAAAGCTAAGCTTAATAAAATAAACAAAAAAATTATCTCAATCACAATTCAAGATACATCAAATCAAAAGGACTTACAAGAGCTCTCAAATATTATGGATAGCATACACAAACTTGAAAAACCGATCATAGAAGATTATAAAAAAAGCATATTGCAGCAAATTAACATTCTTCAGGAGCAGAAGAAAATACTCATTAATGACGAAATAAATTATAAGGATATCATAAAACACACACAAAACCCTCATATTCTAAATACTTATCTTCAAGCTATAAGCGATATTGAAAACAAAATACTATCATTAAATCTAAAAATTGAAAATTTAAAACTCAGACTATCTAAAATTTTTATTCAGCAAGCAAAAATAATTGGAAAAATAGAAAAGCATGACTACCCAGTAAAACCAAAGAAAAAACTTATTATAGTTGTTGCATTTGTCACTGGATTAATTCTGGCCATATTCCTTGTATTTTTTATTGAATTCATAAAGGGTTTTAAAGAGGATAAAAGCAAATCATAAAGAGATAAAAGCTTTAGCTGCTTGACAAACACTCTCAAATTTTGTAGAAGCATAGGGCTAAATTTTTAAAGAAGGGGTGCTGAGGATGTTTGCAGTAATAGAAACTGGCGGAAAGCAATACATCGTAAAAGAGGGTGATGTTTTAAGGGTTGAAAAGCTACCCGTTGAAGACAAAAGCGAGATTACATTTGACAAAGTTTTGATGGTGGGCGATAAGGTTGGCAATCCTTATGTTGAAAATGCAAAGGTTTCAGCAAAGGTTATTAGAACCGCCAAAGCTAAAAAAATCATCGTCTTTAAATTTAAAAGGAGAAAGGGATACACAAGAAAAAAGGGGCACAGGCAGTATTTTACAGAAGTCAAAATCACAAAGATAGAAGCATAAGGGGGAGATAGATGGCTCATAAAAAAGGCCTTGGAAGCACCAAAAACGGCAGGGATAGTATAGGCAAAAGGCTTGGTGTTAAAAGATCAGACGGGCAGAGAGTTAAAGCTGGAGAGATTTTAGTGCGCCAGAGGGGCACAAAGTGGCATCCCGGAAAAAATACCGGCAAAGGCAAGGATGACACCCTGTTTGCATTGATAAATGGCGTTGTTAAGTTTGAGGAGAAATTAGGCAAGAAGTTTGTCAGCGTATATCCGTAAATGTTTATAGATTATGCAAAAATCCATGTTAAAGCAGGAGATGGCGGCAGAGGCATCGTAAGCTTTCATAGAGAAAAATATGTCCCCAAAGGTGGGCCTGATGGCGGCGATGGGGGCAAAGGTGGAGATGTGATTTTAAAGGCCTCAAAGGATGAAAACACTTTGAGGTCTTTTCGTTTTAAAAGGCATTTCAAAGCAGAAAACGGCAAACCCGGCGGATCAAACAATAAAACAGGCAGAAGCGGTCAAAACCTTATAATAACAGTCCCTGTTGGAACGATAGTTAAAGATGAAGATGGTAATATCATGGCAGACCTGAAGGAAGACAATCAGGAGGTTGTTGTTGCAGAAGGCGGAAAAGGTGGAAAAGGCAATGCGGCTTTTGCAACACCAACAAACAGAGCACCAAGAAAGGCAACAGAGGGCAAAAAAGGACAGGAAAAAACACTAATCCTTGAGCTAAAACTTTTAGCCGATGTAGGCCTTGTGGGCCTGCCCAATGCGGGCAAATCATCCCTCATCAGGGCAATCTCAGAGGCAAAACCACTAATCGCAGACTATCCCTTTACAACCATCGAACCCCACCTTGGATATGTTTACTTTAACAACAAAGACTTCGTTGTTGCTGATATACCGGGTATCATTGAGGGGGCAAGCAAGGGAAAGGGATTGGGTTTGAGATTTTTCAAACACATAGAAAGAACAAAAATTCTGCTGTTTGTTATAGATATAACACAAAACCCAAAAGAAACCTATGAAACTCTGATAAATGAATTAAAACAATTCAATCCTCAACTTATAGAAAGAAAAAAAGCAATAGCCTTAAATAAAATAGATTTAGTTGAAGAATTGAACGAAAAATTATACAAAGGATTGTTTAAAGAAGAGGTATTTTTTATATCTGCTTTGAAAAAAATAGGCTTAAAACAGCTACTTTCATGGATAAGCGAGAATTTGTAGAGGCTTTAAAAAAAGCAAAACGGCTGGTTATAAAAATAGGAAGCGGCGTTATAGCTCAGGACAATAAGATAAATTTCAATCTGCTTGAAAAAATCATCTCAGATATAGCGTTATTGAAACAATCAGGCAAACAGGTAATTCTTGTATCCAGCGGCGCTGTTGCAAGTGGAATGTCAAAACTAAAGATCAAAAATCGACCAGAAAATATCGTTCATCTGCAGGCTTTAGCCTCAATAGGCCAACCAGTTCTTCTAAACAGCTATGCCCAACTTTTTGAGAGGTTTAATATTACCGTTTCGCAGATCTTAATCACCGTTGATGATATAGACAGCAGAAGGCGATTTATTAATGCAAAAAATACACTATTGAGCCTTTTAAAATGGGATATCCTGCCGATTATCAACGAGAACGATACGGTAGTTATAAAGGAGTTGCGTTTTGGCGACAACGACAATCTATCATACCACATCTTAAACCTCTCCGAGGCTGATGCATTGATTATTTTAAGCGATGTTGATGGTGTTTATTCAAAAAATCCAGCAAAAAAAGGCGCTCGCCTTATCGAAGAATTTACTTCATCTGCAGAAATAGAGATTGAAGGAAAAAGCAGGCTTGGCTCAGGAGGCATAAAAACCAAAATAGAAGCCTGCAAAAATGCTGCAGAATTGGGAAAATTAGCCTGCATTGTAAACGGCAAAAAAGAGCATATATTGAGAGATATTTTTAACAACACGGATGTGCGTTTTACATTCTTTAGCCCCAAAACACAGCCAATATCATCAAAAAAATCGTGGCTTTTAAACTGTAACCCTTCAGGTGTGGTAGTAATTGATGATGGTGCAAAAGAGATGCTTTTAAAAAACAAAAGTCTCCTGCCTGGAGGTATTGTTAAGGTTTATGGGGGATTTGGCAGGGGTGATATTATAAACATTGAGGATTTAAACGGAAACCTTATTGCAAGAGGCATAACAAATTACGATTCAAACGAGATTGAGCTGATAAAAGGCAAAAAATCCTCCCAGATTGTTTCAATTTTAGGTTATAAATATTCAGACGATGTTGTTCACATAGATAATATGGCGGTTGTGAGGTATAGCGATGATTGAAAGTTATGTTGATGATATTCTAAAAAAAGCGCATGATGCGTTTTTTGAACTTTCAAAACAAAGAGAGGATACCGTAAATGCAGCTTTGGAAAGCCTTGCAGAGCTGATAGACAAAAACAGGGAAAAAATCAAAAAAATCAACGCCATAGATGTAGAAAACGCTAAAAAAAACAATCTAAAATCTGCGCTTATTGATAGATTAATTCTAAACGACAAAAGAATCGGCGGCATAATAGAGTCTATAGAGGTTGTCAAAAAACTAAAATGTCCTGTAGGTGAAGTGATAGAGGGATGGCGGCTTGAAAATGGGTTGAGTATAGAAAAGGTTAGAGTTCCCATAGGCACAATAGGCATTATCTATGAATCAAGACCCAATGTCACCATAGATGCTGCAATATTGACATTAAAATCCCTTAATTCTGCAGTTTTAAAAGGTGGCTCAGAGGCCATAAACTCAAACAGACTCTTAAGTGAGCTTCTGAAAGAGGCACTTGAAAAAAACAATTTAAACCCTGACACAATAGGCTTTTTAGATACAACAGATAGAACCGCCGTAAATATCATGCTAAAAAGCGATAAATATATCGATGCGATCGTTCCAAGAGGTGGCGAAGGCCTTGTAAAATTTGTTAGCCAAAACGCCACAATGCCCGTTATCAAACACGATAAAGGCTTATGTCATACTTATATCGACAAAGACGCCAACATTAAAAAGGCGCTCGATATCGCTTTTAATGCAAAGGTTCAACGCCCCGGCGTATGCAATGCTATGGAAACTCTGCTTGTTCATAGGGCTATAGCAGAAAAATTTCTAAAAGCGTTTAAGCCTTTAATGGATAAAGCAGAGGTTGAACTGAGGGGATGTAAAAAAACACTTGAATTCATAGATGTTAAGGAAGCTAAAGAAGAAGACTGGCAAACTGAATATTTAGATTTGATATTATCAATCAAAGTTGTGGAGAGCGCAGATGAAGCCATTGAACATATTAATAAATACGGCTCAAAACACTCCGAGGCTATAGTTACAGAAAACTATTCTACTGCTGAAAGGTTTTTAAATGAGGTGGATGCCTCATGCGTATATGTTAACGCTTCAACTCGCTTCACAGACGGCGGTGTTTTTGGGTTTGGTGCAGAAATCGGCATAAGCACAAACAAATTGCATGCAAGAGGCCCTGTTGGTTTAAAAGAACTCACCACCTATAAGTATAAAATTAGAGGGGATGGTCAGATAAGGCAGTGAGGATTGGCTTTTTAGGAGGCACATTCAATCCTGTTCACATAGGACACATCAGAGGCGCAATAAGTGTTTATGAAACATTTATGCTTGATAAGGCTATTTTTATACCAACAGGCATTCCACCCCACAAAAAAAACGATGTGGCCAATGCAACATACAGATTGCAGATGCTAAAATTAGCCATCGAAAGGATAGATTTTCTTGAGGTCTCATCGATAGAAATTGACGCCAATAAGGTTAACTACACGGTGGATACAATTGAGCAGCTAAAAGAGCTATACAAAAACGATGAGCTCTTCTTTATCGTGGGCACCGATGCGTTTTACTATCTATCGAGCTGGAAAAACTATAAAAAACTGCTTGAGCTCATCACTTTTATTGTCGTAAAAAGGCCTGAGTATGATACAAGCATTATTATTAAAAAATACAGAGATATTATAACCTTTGTTGAAGTTGATCAAAAAAACAACTATCCAGCAAAAAAAGGCGTGGTTTATATTTACACACCGCCTGCTTTTGATGTATCATCAAGTATGATCAGGGAAAAAATCAAAAAGGGGGAATGCATAACCTACCTTGTGCCAGAAAAAGTGGAAAATTTTATAATGGAGAAGGGGTTGTATAGATGAGAGACAGAATAGTGGAGATTTTAGAGGATAAAAAGGCTACAGATATCGTTTCAATAGACATGCGCATGCGTTCGTCGCTTTTTGACTTTTTTATTATAGCAACGATAGAATCGGATAAACAGGTTTATGCGATATACGATGAAATCAAAAAAAGCGGCATAGACATACATCATCTTGAGGAATCCAAAGACGGCTCATGGACTGTTATAGACTGCTTTGATGTAATTGTTCATCTATTCAGCCCTTCAAAGAGAAAGGAATACGACATCGAATCTTTATGGGATAAAACCATTCAGCAGCGACTATCCAGCGGTTAACCGAATACGATTTTTTCTATTATTTCAAACGCTTCTTTAGCCTTTTTCTTCAAAAAAAGATCCGGCTTGCATACGGCGGTGCTTGAAGGATCAGGGTTAATTGTCACAACAAAAGCACCTCTTGATTGAAACCGTGTTGCAATATAATCATTTGTAGGTACAGCAGAACTTGAACCCACTAAAAATATAAGCTCTGGCACTCCCACCTCATTCAAAAAGTTATGGTAGTTTGCTATCTGATAATCATTTTCAACATAGTACCAGTCGCCAAACATCAAAATATTGGGTCGCAAAAGCTCACCGCATACAGGGCATTTTGGCAGATTCGTTGCAATCATTGTTTCATAATCCAAATCGCACAGTGGCACATCCCTATTTTCAACTACACCAAACGAGCAGGCAGAACCTCTCATGCACTGCAGCCGCCACATCGATCCGTGAACCTCATAAACAAGCGATTCATCAAGACCTGAAATAATATGATAACCATCGGTATTTGTTGTGTGAACAAATGATTTTTCAAACACCTCATCGATGAGTCGATTGATTACATGATAACCCTTATGCGGCTTATTTTGATGTGCGTTTCTTCTTCTCCATTCATAAAACGCCCATGCATACTGCGGCCTTACCTCAAAACTATAGGGGTTTGCAAGCTCAATTGCCTCAAGACCAAGCCGCTTAAAAACGGGAAAGTTGCGCCAGTAGCCTTCTTTATCTCTGAAGGTTGGAATGCCGCTGTCTGCACTCATTCCAGCACTTGTTAAAAACAAACAGCTCCTTGACTGTTTAAGCTTCTCTTCAAGTAGTTTAAAATCATCCACTATCATCTGCCACCTCCAAAAAACAGGCAGTATGGATCCTCTGCAAGGTAATCGTTAAAATACGCATCAGCCCTTGCCCTGCAACCCCCGCAAACATTGATATACCTGCAATGGGCGCACAGCTTATTATATGAGTTAAAATCCCTCAAATCCTTAAAGATCTTCGAGTTATGCCATATATTTAAAAATCCTTCAGTGAGGGCATTGCCAGCACTTCTTAGAAAATAGCTGCAAGGCTTAATGCTCCCATCATAACCGATAAACGCTATCAGCTGCCCTGCCACACATCCCTTTGCTCCTCCTGTTGAAAATTTAAGCGTCCTTCTTTTAAATTCCACAGATTGTTTTTTGGATTCAATGTCTATAACAGCGTAATATTCAGGCGCACATGTGGGACGCACAAGCATATCCTTCTCTTTACTTTCCATATCAAAATGCCATTTTAAAATGTTGTAGTAATCTTTTTTATCGATAAGCTCCTCTTTGAGTTCTTCGGCTCTGCCTGTTGGCACAATCATAAACATATACCAGGCTCTGGCACCAAGCCTTTTTGTAAGCCTGTATGTATTCTCAATATCGCTTTGATTGCGCTTTGTAAAAGAAGAGTTGATGATAAAATCTATTTCCATCTGCCTGAATATTCTTGCTGCATTAACCGTTGCATCAAACGCTCCTCTAACCTGCCTAAAATGATCGTGAATTGAAGCATTTGAGCCATCCAAACTCAACGAGACAATATCGATATACTGCTTGATTTTTTTTGCCACATTCTCATCAACAAGGGTGCCGTTTGTGGCTAGCCCTACCCTCATGCCTTTTGAGTGTATATAGTCAGCTATATCAAAAACATCGTCTCTTAAAAGCGGCTCACCGCCCGTTAAAACAACAACGGGTTTAAATTCAGTTGAGATCTCATCGATAATTGAGCGGATATCATCAAAGGATAATTTATCTTTAAGGTTTGCAGAGGCATTTGTTCTGCAGTGTATGCAGTTTAGATTGCATCGTGGCGTTATCTCAAACGCAAGCCATTTCAGCTCAAACTCCATCTACAGCCCCACCTTTTCTACATCTTCCTTTTTCCCCACCACCAATAATGTATCGTTCTCACTTATTACCTCATTGGGTGATGGATTGATGTCAAACCTACTGTTTCGCTGAATCCCGATAATATTTAAACCAAAACGCTTTCTAACATCAAGCTCAATAATACTTTTGCCCACAAAAATCGAGGGTGCCTTCATCTTTGCAAATACATATTTGCCCGTTGAGTCTATTGCCTCAATAATATCAACACCCGCTAAATGATTTGCAAGGTCTATACCTTTCTCCTTTTCTGGAAATATAACTCTCGTTGCCCCCACCTTAGCAAGCACCCTGCCATGGAGTGGATTTGTTGCCTTTGCATAAATCTCTTTAATACCAAACGAATGCAGAATCGCAACGGTTAAGATACTTACCTCAATGTCGTTGCCTACAGATACAACAGCCACATCAACATTGCTAATGCCAACCTGCTTTAGAGCCTTTTCATCGGTGCAGTCAAGCTGATACACAACAGGTGCAACTTCAGAAACCTCTTTAACCTTCTCCTCATCCTTATCTATACAGATAACATCCTTTTTTAGCTCAATCAAACGCTGGGCAACACTGAAACCAAACCTCCCAAGACCTATCACACAATACAACTTACTCATACAAATATTCTCCCTTCAGGCAGGCTGTATCGCTTTTGAGTAGAGCTTCTAAAAAGTGCAACAGAAAAGCTAAATAAACCGATTCTACCTGCAAACATCAAAAAGATTATAATAAGCTTGCCTGCATCGTTGAAACTATTAGAAAGGCTTAAATTCGTTTTGCTAATCGATAAGCCCACCGTTGAAAGTGCTGAAACAGTCTCAAACAAACACGATAGGAAATTTGCATTCTCTATATCGCTTAAAACAAACGCCGCTAAAGAGACAACAAAAAACGATAAAATTATAATTACAAAAGATTTATACACAATCTCATCAGGGATTCTGCGCTTGAATATATGCACCTCTTTTGATCCTCTGATGTATGAAACTATGGCCACAACTACACTTGCTGCAGTGGTTGTTTTTATACCACCGCCTGTGCCACCCACACTTGCGCCGATAAACATCAAAACTATCATCAAAAACAGTGTGGAGTTGTGCATGCTTATGAGGTTAACGGTGTTAAAGCCTGCCGTTCTTGTAGTGACGCTTTGAAATAAACACACAAGCATATCTTTAAAAAAACCACCGCCAGATAAAATATTATTCCTTTCAAGCAGATATATCAAGAAAGCCCCACCAAAAATCAAAATAGCCGTTGTAAGTAGCGTGAGTTTTGTATGGAGTGAGATGTATTTAAGCACTTTCTTTTTAAACAGAATCAGCTCATCAACAACTATAAACCCTATCCCGCCAGCAATAATCAAAGCCATAACTGTAAAATTCAAAACAACATTGTATTTATAACCCACAAAGGAGTCAGAAAACAGTGAAAAACCAGCGTTATTGAATGCACTGATTGAATGAAAAACGGCAAAGTAAAATGCTTTTAAAAAATCAAATTGAGGATAAAAAACAAAAAATAAAACAACAGCACCTAAAATCTCACTGAATAGTGCAAACATCATAACCCTTCTAAAAAAAGCCGTTAAGGAGTCGATTTCGGTATAGTTGAAGGCCTCTTTTAATATGATTTGATCCCTGTATGAAAGCTTTTTTTTGAAGGCAAGTATAACAAATGATGTAATGCTCATATATCCAAAACCGCCCACCTGAATAAGAAGCAGTATAATAAGCTGCCCAATCAGCGTAAAATGAGACATACTAACAACAATCAAACCTGTAACACATACAGCTGATGTGGCTGTAAATAAGGCATCAACAAAATTCACGCCGCCGTAGCTGCTAAAGGGCATCATAAGCAATAAACATCCCACCATTATAACGGTAAAAAAACCTATAACGATTGTTCTTAAAGGATTTTTACTAACCATTGATAATCGTTTTTATGTTGTAGATTTTCTTGTTCTGACTTTCATAGTAGATTCGGGTCAAAATTTCGCTGATTATACCAATGCCTATTAAATTAATACCTGTTAAAATCAACAAAATACCAAGCAAAAGTAGTGGCCTGCCACCTATGGAAACGCCAAAGAATATCTTTTCAACCGCCAGATAACCATCAATCAAAAAACCAGCCAAAGCCATAAAAAAACCCCAGATACCAAAAAAGTGTATCGGACGCGTCATAAACTTCTGCATAAAATAAACAAGCAGCAAATCCACAATCACCCTGAATGTGCGCGAGAGGTTGTACTTGCTCTTTCCATACTTTCTTGGATGATGATTTACCTCTATCTCTGCAATAGATGCACCGTAGATGTTGGCAAGCGCCGGAATAAACCTGTGCATCTCGCCATACATATGAAGGTTTTTTGCCACATCGGCTCTATAGGCTTTTAAGCTACAGCCATAATCGTGCAGCTCAACATGGGTTATCTTGCTTATAAGCTTATTGGCAACCTTTGATAAAAACACGCGTTTTGGCTCATCCTGCCTTTTCTTTCTCCAGCCGCTTACAACATCATAACCCTCGTTGAGTTTTGCTATCAATTTGGGAATATCCTCAGGGTCGTTTTGTAAATCGCCATCCATACTGACAATTATATCGCCTTTTGCAAAATCAAACCCTGCAGCCATAGCCGCAGTCTGGCCAAAATTACGCCTGAAAGAGATAACCTTAAAATCTTTATCCTTCTTTGCAATCTCTTTTAATACATCAAAAGTGCCATCATTGCTGCCATCATCAACAAAAATTATTTCATGCTCATAACCATTTTTTACCATCACATCCTTTATCTTCTCATACAGCAGTTTAACATTATCCTTTTCGTTGTAAACGGGCACAACAACGCTAATCATATCTGCTCCCTGAATTTTTTTATAACAGAAGCATAATCATTTTGATTAAAAATCGCACTGCCTGCAACAAACACATCAGCACCTGCCCTGCTTAACCTGCCTATATTATCAACATTTACACCACCATCAACCTCAATTAAAAAATCAAGGCCATGTTTTTCTCTAAAGCTATTAAGCCATTCAACCTTTTTTAAGGAATACTCAATAAAACTCTGACCGCCAAAACCCGGATTTACACTCATCACAAGAACCATATCAACAAGCTCCAAAACAAACTCAAGTTGGGATGGCGATGTTGAAGGATTAATAGACACGCAATTTTTTACACCCTTTTGCTTAATCTGTCTCAACACTCTATCAAGATGCACAACAGCCTCATAATGCACGCATAAAAAATCAGCACCAGCATATATATACTCATCAACCCATTTCTCGGCATCTTCTATCATCAGATGCACATCAAGGGGTAGTCTGGTAGCCCGCCTAATCTGTTTTACAATAAAAGGCCCAAATGTCAGATTGGGAACAAAGTGACCGTCCATAATATCCAGATGTAGCATATCGGCTTTTGCTTCTTCCAAAGCCTTTAGCTCATCCTCAAGTCTTAAAAAATTTGCACTCAAAAGGGATGGGGCAATGTATTTTTTAGTCAATTTTTCTCACCTCTATCTTTTCTATCTTTTTACCATCAACCTTTAGAACCTTTATTTTATACAACCCCTCAAAAATAAACTCATCGCCTTCTGAAGGAATTCTGTCTGCTATATCATAGACAAGACCTGCAACAGTTTCATACTCCTGCATATAATCCTTCTTTTCCATACCCAACTTTTCACAAAAATCATCTAAATCCATACCTGCATCAACTATATACACATTGTCTCCTGCCTTTATAAACTCATCCTCTTCCTTCTCATCATACTCATCCCTGATCTCACCCACTATCTCTTCCAGAATATCCTCCATCGTAACAAGACCTGCCACACCGCCATACTCATCTATAACAATTGCAACGTGCACCCGCTTTGCCTGAAACTCCTTAAACAGATCATAGATATGTTTTGTCTCTGGCACAAACATAGCCTCTCTTAAGATGTCCCTTAAATTTATATCGCTTATATCTTTTTTCTTAAGCATCTTTATCAAATCTTTTATATACACAATACCCACGATGTTATCCAATTTTCCCTCATAAGCCGGTATTCGGGAATACTCATGTTCCTCGATTATATCAAGCAGCTCTCTTATCGAGTTGTTGATTTCGATGCAAACCATCTCTGTGCGCGGCACCATAATCTCTTTAACCGAGATATCGGTTATCTCGATAATGTTATACATCATCTCCTTTGTTGTGTTTTCTAAAATACCTTCCTTTTCACTCACGCCAATCATAAATTCAAGTTCATCTTCTGTAATTAATGGTTTCTCTTTGTCGATTTCACCACCTGCTAACTTTATGACACCTTTGGCAAATATGTTGATAATGTAAGTAAAGGGATAAAAGAGATAGTAAAAGAAAGCAAGAATCCTGATAGCAAAACGGGCAAATTTTTCTGCATTGTGTTTGGCAAAGGTCTTTGGTGTTATCTCACCAAAAAACAGAATCAAAACAGTCATAAGCGCCGTAGTTAAAGCAATCTGGGTAGAACCGGAAAGTTTCATGGCAAGGTCGCCTGCTATAACGCTTGCAAGAATATTTACAGCGTTGTTACCTATTAAAATCGTATTAAGCATCTTATTGGGGTGATTCATCCACAAAGAAAAATACTTTGCATCCTTGCCACCCTCGTTGATAATCTGAGCAACTTTTAGAGGATTTAGTGCCGTTAGAGCGGTTTCAGAGGAAGAAAAAAACGCACTTACGATCAACGACACTCCTATCAAAATCATCTCAGCATTTGCACTCATTTTTCAAACCCTGAAATGCTCATATCCATTGTTTTTGATGTTTTCCTTTAATCCTTCAACAACCACGCCCTCTCCTTCCTCTACTCTGCCAATATAGTAAAATCCTTCTTTGACAAGTATACCCTTAAATCTGCAATCAGCAGTAAACAGAAGCTGGTAATCCTCACCCCCAAAAAGCATCTCCTGTTTTGTTAAAATATCTGTTGCACAAAAAGGTATCAAATCAAAATCAACAACAATCTTAACATTACTTGCCTTAGCAATCCTTTTTAAATCGATCAACAATCCATCGCTAACATCTATCATAGCAGAAGCTATACCTTTTAACAATGAAGCCTCGTTTATCTTTGGTTCTGGATCAAGATGGGCTTTTTTTAACTCATCATATCCCTCTAATCCCTTTTTTATAACCTCAAGACCCGCCATTGAACAGCCTATTGGTCCACTTACAAAAACACAATCGCCTGCTTTTGCACCCTTCCTTAAAACAGATTCTCCTTTTGGGTTTTTTCCCACCACTGTAACACTGATAAAGATCTTTTCTGCAGCTGTTGTATCACCACCAAGCAGAAGTACACCATATCGGTTTGCAATAGATAAAAAACCTTCAATAAACGCCTCAAACCATGTATAATCAAGCTTGGCAGGCAAACTCAACCCCAGAAAGGCATACAGAGGCTCACCCGCCATTGCAGCAATGTCTGATAGATTAACGCTTAAGGATTTTCTGCCCAACAGATATGGATCTGCAGCTTTAAAAAAATGAATATCTTCAACCAAGTTATCCATACTTATCAAAAATTCATCTCTACCTGCGGCAATTACTGCACAATCATCACCTATGCCTATCACATCATTTGTTTTAACCTTTGATGCTATAAAATCTATCAATTTAAGCTCTCCAACATCGCTCAGCTTCAAATCAGATCGTTCTCCTTTTTTGTAAAATATTTAACCTTTTTAGGCAAACACGGCTGATTTGTATGAGTGTAGTGCGGGTTTTTATACAGTCTTCTTCCTTTGACTTTAAGATACTCTGGCACTTCCATTATGTTGCCATTTTTTATATCACTGATAGCTTTGTTTATTGCTGCATATGTGGAGTTGGATTTTTTTGCCAAAGCAAGGTAAATACAACAGTAGGATAGAATAATTTTTGCCTCAGGCATGCCGATCTCAGATACAGCCTCAAGGGCAGCTTGAGCTATCAAAAGCGCATTTTTATCTGCCAATCCCACATCCTCAGCAGCAAAGATCACCATCCTTCTTGCAATAAACTCTATATCCTCTCCTGCCTCAATCATCCGTGCAAGCCAGTAAACTGCCGCATCTGGGTCAGATGCCCTCATGCTTTTAATAAACGCCGATACAATATCGTATCGTTGAGATTCATTCTCATACCCCACATCAATATTAAAAAATCTATCTATATCATCGCTGCTTAAGTTGAACCTCTCAGCAATATCGATCATCTTTTGAAACCTTCGAGCATCTCCGCTGCCAAGCAGGGCAAGCTTTTTTAAAACGGCATCTTCAAGGCGGTAACCTTTTTGTATGGCAAGTTTGATTAAATCATCTTCACTCAACCGTTTAAATTCATAAACAAAAAGCCTGGAGCGCAACGCTTTTGAGAGTTTATAATAAGGGTTGTAAGTCGAGGTGCCCACCAAAACGACACAACCCTTTTCAAGAGGCAACAAAAGCAGATCCTGCTGTCGTTTATCCAGCCTGTGAATTTCATCTATTACTATCAGGATAGGTTTTTGAGGTGTTCCCTTAGACAGCGTTTTTCTCAAAAGATCAGTGGGACAGTTTGTGGCATCCAAAAACTCAAAATTTAGATTATGTTTTTTAGCCAGCAGTTTCGCATATGTTGTTTTGCCAACACCGGGTGGTCCAAACAGGATCATCGAAGGCGGAATATTGTCATCGTAGTAAAACATCCTAAGCGGGCAGTTATCACAAAACAGCTGCCTGTTTCCAACAAGCTGTTCTAAACTGTTAACATCACCATCATCCATAACCGTATTCACCATAACACATTTGCACCTAATTACACTTTTTACCTGTTTTTTTCAATCACAACAAACCATCATGCTTTTATCATTTATTAAAACCGCCAAACCTTATTTTATCTTTAAAATACACAAACGATGCAAACTTCAAAAACGCATTAACATCAAGCATGCCAAGATAGCTTAGTGAGCTGGTATCATCCACAACAGGTATATAATCAACATCGATATGTGAGATAAACTCAAATACATCAAGGGCATTTGAAGATAAACTCAAAAAACTTGGATTTATCGTCATCAATTCCTTTACTTCAATATCGCTGCTATTCAACTCACCAATAAGCCTTATATCGCGAAAGGAAAGCACGCCCACCAATTTATCCTTTTCAACAACAGCAAAATAGCTGGATTTCTCATTCATCAATTCAAAAATAACATCTCTTATCTTTTGCTCTGGTGTTAGAGTCTTAACAGTTGTATCTATGAAATTTGAAACTTTTACCTTTTTGAGTTTTTCCTTGTATGCATCATCCATCAAATCAAAACCTTTCTGCATGATGGGTCTAATAAAATGGATTTTTCCTTCAAAAATATGCGATAGATACATACTTATCACACTGCCAAGCATCAAAGGCAGGATCATATGGTAGTTTTGTGCAAGCTCAACAACTATTAATGTTGACCTAAAAGGCGCAGAGGAGATAGAAGCTGTGACAGCAGCAGTGCCCACCAAGGCAACAGCATAAGGATCGATAAATGAAAAAAAATGGTTAAAAACAGCTCCAACGGCATAACCAAAAAACGCACCACCAAATATCGAAGGGGCAAATACACCGCCAAACATACCGCTTGCAAAAGTAATAGCCAAAGCAATAAGTTTCACAAGCCCCAAAGTTAAAGCCTCTCTTGGCAGATAGCCGCCTTCAAAAAGCATAGATATCTGTTTATAACCCAGCGAGGCTACATCTGGATAAAGCCACAAAATTAAACCCACGACAAAACCGCCAACTATTGCCTTAATATAGCTACTGCTAAATCTCAATTTTTCAAATATCTCCTCTACAGACGAAAACACAACATCAAACAGATAAACGGCAAAGGCAAAAAGAACAGCAAAAAAAGGCACAAAAAACATCAACCTTAAATCGTAGGTAAGCTTGGGCACAAAAAATGCAGGATAGTTACCAAAAAAGTATCTTGAAATCATATCACCAACAACGCTGGATACACTCAGCGGTATAATCACATTAAAATTCAATCTGCCCAGAATTATCTCAAGACCAAAAACCACAGCAGCAATCGGAGCGTTGAATGTTGCAGCAAGTGCACTTGATACGCCACATGATACAAGCAAAGGCGTATTAACACTTTCTGTCTTTAAGTTTTTAAGCGTAAAATAACTCAACGAGCCACCCAATTTTGCAATAGGGCCTTCACGCCCCACAGGCACACCAAAACCGATATTTACAGCGGTTAAAATCACGCTTAAGATACCCTTTTTATAATCCAATCTGCCCTTCTTTAATGCGATAGAGCGTGCCACAGCATCGATTGTGGGATTTGTGGCTTTATTTAAAACCTTTTCTATTATAATTGATGAGACAAGAAAAACAGCAGGGATTGAAACAAGATAAAGGTAGCTATTGCTTTCAAAAAAATTCACACTACCGGCTAAAAAAGAGGAGCCTTTTATCAGCTCCCTCATCAAGATCGCACTTATGCCGCCCACAACACCCATCAAAGTGGGCAGAAAAAACAGCCTTACAATACTACCCATCTGAGTTTACATATCGATAGGCAATAGAGCCTGCAAACTGACCAAAGAAATACGCCCCAATCATAACGGGAAATGTGTATAGCTGAAAACCCAGACCGCTTATAAGCCTCAAGGCTATCACAAAAGGAATGGGCAGATGGATGTATAAAAACCATTTTTTTGAAAATCGCTCAACCCTCGCCCTTAAAAATCCAAACGGTAGATTGAGAATCACAACACACGCAGCCACAGCCCACAAACTCATTGTTTATTCTCCTTAAACTTCAATTTTTTAATGTGAATCCTCATTCTTTTATTTCTATCAAACAGTATAAAATCAACAGGCAAATAGTAGTCTTTTAAGTGCATACAGCGCAAAATAAAGATATTCTTATGTTTTGTTTTGCACAAAGTATAAAAATTATCAACCAGCGATACAAGTATTTTTTTATAGCCGTTTAGGTTCATCCCGCCAAATGTTAGATTCTCATAACGCCTGCCTGTTGAATAATCAATTAAGTACACATCGCCTTTTTTTACATAAACACCATAGGCAGAAAAACCCAAAGAATTAACAACATCAAGCCGCATATCTTGATCTGCTATTGAAAAGAAACCCTCAAATGTTTTGCCTGAATAGTTGGCATTAAATACGCCAACAAGCTGCCTATGCTTACCAATTAGCGGTTTAAATGTTGTGCAACTATCAAGAAACGCTACTATCAAAAAAATCAACAATACTGCTTTCAATCTCACTGCTTTTTATCCTTTTAATATTCATATAACTTAAACTTTCCACAAATACCCTGCCGTATGATTTACTAAAAATCCTTCTATCAAGCACAACCATCACACCTCTGTCGTCCTTTGATCTGATCAGCCTCCCAAGACCCTGCTTAAGTCTCAAAACAGCCTTGGGCAGCGAATACTCATAAAACGCATTAACGCCCTCTTTTTTCAGCTTTTCATACCTGAATCTCTGAATGGGTGATGTAGGCACCTCAAACGGCAATTTTGTTATAACAACAACGCTCAAGGCATCACCTTTAACATCGATACCCTCCCAGAAGCTGTTTGTAGCAAACAAAAAACATCCACCTTTTTTAAATCTATTTAAAAGCTCAAAATTATCAAGTTCTCCCTGCCTTAAAATATCAAACCCTTTAGATTGAATAAAATCAGCAACACTTTCAAAAACATTATTGAGCATTCTGTATGATGTAAACAGCACTAAAACCCCTCTTTTGTTAGTCTCTAAAGCTTTAGCAATATCCTTTAAAGCTTCTGCTACATCGATATCAAACTCTTCATCTTTAGGCTCATGGAGGTCATCGACAACCAAAAGCACCGAATTGTCTTGATAGTTAAAATTTGAATGAGCAATATAGCAGTCTGCATTATCAAGTCCAACAACATTTTTAAAAAAATCAAAACTATCGGCCACTGAAAGCGTAGCAGAGATAAAAACAACACTGTTTAGTTTATCAAGCAAAAAATCATTCAGTGGTTTTTTTACATCAACTGGCGTAATATTAAACTTTACACCACCACTTTTTTCAATCCACAAAACCGCATCCCTATTATCAAATACCAAAAACGATTCAATAATATCCCTGATATTTGACAAAAGCAAAAAAACACCTTTTATATCGACAATTTCTGAACTATCCCTGTCTTTGATAAAATTATTCAGGCTATTTATAACCTTTCCGATGCAGTTTGACAGTTCTTTTGCAAAATCAGTTAGCCCTTCAACCTCTAAAGCTATGGCCTCCCTTTTTTTAAACCCTTTTAGAAAAGTTTCTACTATACTTTCTATAAGGTTTTTTTGCTCAACAATAAGGTTTTTAAGCTCCTCTATGCCATCAAAATTTGCAAGCAGGCCACTTTCAGTTTTCAAGCCCTTTTTATAAAGCATATCAAGCAATCTTAAAATCTCAGATGTGGTTGTTGAGTTTGTATAGTAATTTGTTGCGTTTTTTTCTATATTATGAGCTTCATCAAAAACAAGGCAGCTGTATTCTGGCAAAATCTCAGCATGCTCAAGCACAGAATCGGATAAAACAAGATGATGGTTGGAGACTATAATATCGGCTCTTTCAAGCCTGTCTTTTACTTTATAAAAAAAACAATCCTTTTTGTAGTGTGGGCATTTTGAATGAGCACAGCTTAATGTAGAGCTTTCGACAAGCCGCCACAAAGACTCATCGATATTGTATTGCGAAAAGAATTCACTTTTAAGACCTGTAGTCGTTGTTTTATAAAAATCCTTTATATAAGAAAAACTATCGCCATCAAATAATAGCATATCACCTTTTGAGAAAATAGATTCAACCTTTCTTTTACACAGATAATTGTTTCTGCCAAAGGCAATTTCAGCTTTGAATTCAACAAACCGCTTCAAAAAAGGAATCTCTTTGTTAAACAGCTGAAGTTGAAGGTTCTTGGTATTGGTGGATATTACAACCTTTTCTGAATGCCTTTTTGCATGCAAAACAGCTGGTACAAGATATGCAATACTTTTACCCGTGCCGGTGGGAGCCTCAATAATGCCATGACGAGCCTCTTTAAATAACTTCTCAATAAACCTTGCTATTTTTAGTTGCTCTTCTCTTGTTTCAAAACCATCACTTGAAAAAACCTTTTTAAAAATCTCATCTGTATCTAAAGCATTGTCAGGTTTTGCAATTATCTCTAAGTTTTCTCCATCGCTAAAAAACAGCCAGCCTATTACATCCTGATAATCAAAGGCAAATTCTATGGCCTCAAACCTATCCCCACCAAAAAATAGCAAATCCCCCTCTACCTGCTGGGTTTTATCCAAGACAATTATCCTATCATCTATCACTTTCACCTCAAACAGGCAAGGGGGGTGTTCTGCTAAGAGCTTCTCAAAAGAATCCTCATCGATTTTCATCTATCTATCAAACTCAACAGGGTAGTTGCCATCAAAACAGGCAAAACAGTATCCTGTATCGCCAACAACCTTTTTTAGACCCTCAAGCGAAAGGTATGCTACAGAATCGGCTGTGGAATATTTTCTTATCTCTTCTATCGTATGGGATGATGCTATAAGCTCTTTTTTTGTAGGTGTATCTATACCATAAAAACAGGGTGATATAACTGGAGGTGATGCAATTCTCAGATGCACCTCTTTAGCGCCTGCATTTTTAAGCATCTTTACAATCCTGCGGGATGTTGTACCCCTCACAATAGAATCATCTACAACAACAACCCTCTTTCCATCAAGCACATCCCTTGCGGGATTCAGTTTCAATCTAACTCCAAAATTTCTTATAGATTGGGACGGCTCAATGAATGTTCTGCCTACATAGTGATTCCTGATCAATCCAAAATCAAACTCTATGCCACTTTCCTTTGCAAAGCCAAGTGCTGCAGGCACTCCAGAATCCGGTGTAGGAATAACGATATCAGCCTCAACAGTAGATTCTTTTGCAAGCATCTGCCCCATTTTTTTTCGTATTGAATAAACATAGCTACCCCACAGATTTGAGTCGGGTCTTGAAAAGTATATGTACTCAAACACGCAGCGGGCAAGTGTTTGTTTTTTAAATGGCATAAACGAATGCACACCATCAGTATTTGCCACAATTATTTCACCAGGTTTTACATCCCTGATAAACTCTGCACCGATCAAATCAAAGGCACAGCTTTCGCTTGCAAAGACAATAGCATCATCCAACTTTCCCATCGACAGAGGCCTAAAACCCCACGGATCCCTTACTGCATAAAGCTCGTTTTCTCTCATTACAATCAAACTAAATGCACCTTTCAGGTTAGAAAGCGCCTCAACCAATCGTTCGATAAAACTCGTCTTCTTGCTGCGCGCAAGCAGATGGATAATCACCTCTGTATCGGAATTTGAATTAAATATAGCCCCTTCATTTACAAGTTGCCGCTTTATCGAGATGGCATTAACTATGTTGCCGTTGTGTGCAATGGCAATCTGACCCATATCAAAATGTGCATGAAGGGGCTGGATATTGGCAATCGATTCATCGCCAAATGTAGAATACCTGTTATGACCAACAGCAATCTTACCCTTAAGCGATTCTATTATACCCTTTTTATTGAATATCTCATTAACAAGCCCCGCACCTTTATGGATATAAAATTCGCTCCCATTGGTTGAAACAATACCTGCGGCCTCCTGACCTCGATGTTGAAGTGCATGCAGGGCTAAATATACATA
Source organism: Hippea jasoniae (assembly GCF_000744435.1). Taxonomy (NCBI): domain Bacteria; kingdom Pseudomonadati; phylum Campylobacterota; class Desulfurellia; order Desulfurellales; family Hippeaceae; genus Hippea; species Hippea jasoniae. The sequence goes on along the minus strand of NZ_JQLX01000010.1, from coordinate 140,354 downwards.
GTTTGCAGCCTCATCCTTGTTAAATACACCAACTATGCCGCACATCTATTTCAAACCCAAAACATCCTGCATGGAATATAAACCGGGTAGTTTATCCACAACCCATTTTGCAGCCCTCAGCGCTCCTCTTGCAAATGTATCCCTCGATGATGCTTTGTGTGTAATTTCAATTCTTTCGCCAAGGCCTGCAAACATCACCGTGTGATCGCCCACGACATCGCCACCTCTCAAACTCATAATGCCGATCTCTTTTTGCTTTCTTGCACCCATCAAACCCTTTCTACCATACACAGCCACATCATCTAAGTTTTCACCTATTGCATCGGCAATGATCTCTGCAAGTTTTAAAGCTGTTCCGCTTGGTGCATCAACCTTATGCCTGTGGTGCATCTCAACTATCTCTATGTCATAATCATCCTTCAAAATCGATGCAACCTCACCAACAAGCTTAAACAGAATATTCACACCCAGACTCATATTTGGTGCAAGCACTATTGGCACAATAACAGATAGTTTTTCGATTTCGTTAATCTGCTCAGGCTTAAAACCTGTTGTGCCGATCACAATCGGTTTTTTATTATCCGCTGCTATCCTTACATGATTCAGTGTTGCAGCAGGTGTAGAAAAATCTATTACAACCTCTCCATCGTTTATCACTTTTTTCAAATCATCCACAATCGTTACACCATTTGGCTGCATTGAGCAGATGATACCCACATCCTGACCGATATGTGCAGAACCTTTTGCCTCAACAGCCCCAACAAGATTCAGCTCTTTATCCTCAGAAAGCAGACTTGCAATTCTTCTACCCATCTTTCCTGCAGCACCACACAGAATCGCTCTAATCATCTCTCCCCCCTTACAATAAATTCATCTCTTTTAAAACAGCCCTTAGTTTTTCTTTATTTGAGTCAGACATCTTACAAAGTGGCAACCTGAACTCCTCTTCAATTAAACCCAACATGGCAAGTGCCGTTTTCACTGGAATCGGGTTTGTTTCATAAAACATAGCCTGATGCAACCTAAACAGCTTATGGTGTAAAGTCTTTGCCTCTTCTAAATCACCTTCAACAAAAGCATCGTATTGTCTGGCAACAAGGTCTGGTGCAACATTGGCAGAAACAGATATAACACCGCTTCCACCAATCGACATCATAGGCAGTGTCAAAAAATCATCGCCACTGATAACACTGAAACCCTCTTTTGCATTCTCGATAATCTCAGAAACCTGATTAAGCGAACCGCTGGCTTCTTTTATACCAACGATATTATCGATCTCTGAGAGCCTTACAACGGTTTGTGGCAGAATATTCACGCTGGTTCTACCTGGCACATTGTATAAGACAAGCGGAACCGTAATATTCTCGGCTATCGTCTTGTAATGTTGAAAAAGGCCTTCCTGAGTGGGCTTGTTGTAGTATGGAGCAACAGAAAGAATTGCATCAGCACCTGCAGAAATAGCAATCTTTGCAAGCTCTATAACCTTTTTTGTGTTGTTCGTGCCAGCCCCTGCAAGCACAGGCACTTTTGTTTTGCATTCCTCCACAGCAACACCAACCACCCTTTCATATTCGTCTAAATCCATAGTAGCGGCCTCCCCCGTTGTGCCGCAGGGTACAATGCAGTCGATGCCGCTTTCAATCTGCCTTCTTATGAGTTTTCTGAAGGTTTCCTCATCAAACCTACCATCTTTAAACGGCGTAACAACAGCCGTCATTGCGCCTTTCAACTCAAACATACACACCCCCTTAATAATTCCATGCTTCATCAATCATAGTGCCTATGTATGTCAGTAATGCATCACCCTCAAGATAAACCTTATCGATATTGTTGTTTTCTATCCTTGCATAAATCCTCAAAACATTACCACTTTTTGTCAATACATCCACAGGAGACTCACAGATACCTTTCAAAATAGCAATCAAAGCTGCAGCAGTTGCCCCCGTGCCACATGCCAGGGTTTCATTTTCCACACCCCTTTCGTATGTCCTTAACTTTATAGCATTTTTGGATAGAATCTGGGCAAAATTTGCGTTTGTACCATCAGGCTTGAAATAGTCGTGATATCGTGTCTTTTGACCAATCCCTTTAACATCTATTTCATCTACATCTTCAACAAAATAAACAACATGGGGCACGCCTGTGTTGATAAAACTTGCCTTCAAATCTATTCCATCAAGCTCAATCAACTCTTTATAATCCTTGGGTTTTGTAAGCTGAACCTTAACGGTTTTTAGACCTGTAATCTGAGCCTCAATTACCCCTGCCAATGTCAAAAACTTCATATTCAGTGGTGCTATACCGTTGAGATATGCAAACCTTGCAGCACATCGTGAACCGTTGCCACACATCTCAACCTCGCTGCCGTCGCTGTTGAAGAATCTCCATTTAAAATCGTAAGTATCGTCTTTTTCGATAAGAATCAAACCATCCGCACCTATCGAAACACCCCGTGCACACACCTTTTTAACAAACTCAGTAACAGGTATCTCTATCGTATTTTCAACAATCTGCTCCCTGTTGTTTATGATAATAAAATCATTCCCACTGCCGTTCATCTTAAAAAATGGAATCTTTTTCATAACACCTCTCCTGCGATCAAGTCCTCAAGACTCTCCCTTTTTCTTATAATTTTAAAGCTATTACCATCAACCATAACCTCAGCTGCTCTTGGGCGGGAGTTGTAGTTGCTTGCCATCGTAAACCCGTATGCACCCGCACTAAACACAGCTATCAGTCCTGAATTGGGCACATCCTCAATCTCATAATCCCTTGCAAAAAAATCACCCGTCTCACATATAGGACCCACTATATCACAAACAATCCTCTCACTGCCTGTTAACTTAACAGGTGCAATCCTGTGATAGGCGCTGTATAAAGAAGGCCTCAAAAGATCGTTCATGCCTGCATCCACAATCAAAAATCGCTTATTGAGGTTCTTTTTGTGATATACAACCCTGCTAACCAATATACCTCCATTTCCAACCAGAAATCTTCCAGGCTCAAACACTATCTCCACATCGAAGTTTTCAAAGGCTTTCTCTACATCTGAAACATATTTATTAACATCAGGCTCCTTATCTGTTTTTTCATCATATACAATGCCAACGCCACCACCAACATCAACAATCTTTATCTTGATACCCCTATCGTTTAATGCCTCGATCAGCTTTGCAATCCTCACAGATGCATCATAAATCGGTGTTGTATCAAGCAACTGACTGCCTATATGAAACTGAACGCCAACAATCTCTATTCCATCAAGCTTATTGGCCTTTTCGTATAGTTCTAAAGCTTCATCATAGGGAACACCAAATTTGTTTTTCTTCAAACCCGTTGATATGTAGGGATGGGTTTTGGGGTCAACATCAGGATTAATCCTGAAGGCGATAGGGGCTTTTTTATTTAAGCTTTTAGCAACCTCATCTATAGCATACAGTTCATCCTCAGACTCAACATTGATCATCTTTATATTATTTTCAAGGGCATAGGCGATTTCATCCTTTGTTTTTGCAACGCCGCTAAATACGATATTTTCAGGCTTTATACCCGCCTTAAGCGCCCTGAAAAGCTCACCCTTTGAAACAATATCGGCACCAGCATTTAGCTGTGCAAACACATTAACCACAGATAAATTACTATTTGCCTTAACCGCAAAACAGATCGTATGATTTCTTGTTGCAGCATCATCAAACCTTTTAAACTGCGAAACAAAATGGGCTTTTGAGTAAATATAAACAGGCGTTCCTACCTCTTCAACAATTCTTTCAACCGCAACATCCTCTGCCCACAACTCACCGTTTCTGTATTCAAACACACCATCCTCCCTTTAGATTTAGACTATTTTATTTAAATAACTGATAAAATGCAATGTCTCAAACACCATACCCTTTATTTTTGCACCACCAGAGATCTGCATCATGCACCCCGGACAGGCCGTTATAAGCACCTGCAAGCCTGCATCCTTTATATTTTTTAATTTTTCATCAAGCAGGCTTTTGGAGACAAAAGGATGCATCATCGAATAACTACCTGCAAAACCACAGCACCTATCGCTATCATTTAGCTGAACAAAATTGGGCTCAACAGTTCTTATAAACATCTCAAACTCATCGGAGTAACCCAGTCCTCTCTTTAGATGACAGGGATGGTGGTAGCCCACAAAACCACCCAACCGTTTTGTTTTTATACCATTATTCTTTATAACATCTAAAAAATACCTGCCAGCGCATTCAACCTTTGAAGATAGTTCAATTGCATTTTTATAGCCAAATTCAACATAATCCCTTTTAACCATATGTGCACAGTGGGGATCAACAAACAGAATCTTTTCAAAGCCAAAAGATAAAAGGTATTCCACATTGATTTTACATGCTTCAAAAGCCGATTTTTTCTCACCGTTATACCATGCAGGTGCACCGCAGCAGCTTTTTTGCTCAATAACCTCAATCTTTTCATTTAGTTTATCTGCAAGCTTCAAGAGATCTTCTCCAATCTCAGGATAGATAAAATTAACAGAACAGCCGGCGAATAGTCCTATTTTTGCCTGTTTTGTTTTAACAGAAATATCAAACGATTTTTTGGGCGGTGGCAGTGCCCTGAAGTTCAATCCAAGTGCTTTATCAATCTTTTCTATACCGGTTTTTAGCTCTTCTTTAAACAGAAACGATGAAAAAAGACTTGAAAGTCTTAAAATCTCATAATGGTTTTCAAGATGCTTTATAATCAAACCCTTAATAAACGGCTGTTTTTTTGTGGTCTGAGCTTTTATGGACAAAATTAAACTTTGAATAGGTATATGAACAGAGCAGATCTCATCACAAGCCATACAACCGATACACAGATTGGCCACTTCATGAAGATTCGGCGTATCTTTGGCCAAATAAGACAATAGCACCCCAACAGGTCCTGCATAGCTTGCCCCTTTAAACATAAGACCGCTAACGGTTGTATAAACAGGGCATGCATTCTGACATGCACCACAGTGTATGCAGTATAAAATATCCTTAAAGGTTTCATCTTTAGCAAGCTCAAGCCTGCCGTTATCTAAAAGAATGATATAGAACTCCCCATAGGTGGACTTCAAAACATCAAGGTAGCTTGTGGCAATCTGGGCGGTAGCTGCTTTTGGTAGAAGGTCAACAACCTCAAAGGCTTCTTTATCGTTTTTTACGATTTTATCCACACCTACAACGGCTATGACGAGCTTTTGCTTCAAAACATTTTGAATATTGCCCTCATTGCTTAAAATAAACAGACTGCCGCTTTCTGCTGAGGCTGCATTTGCACCTATAATGCCACATTGAGCCTCTTTAAATGCCTGTTTTATTTTACTTTTGCAGAAATCCACCATCAGCTTAGGGTCTGCTTCTAAATTTTCATTAAACACCCTGTTTAGCAAATCCCTGATTCTCTCTTTTGATAGATGGATGGCGGGAGCCGTCATATGGGTCGGCGGCTCGTTGTTTATCTGAACAAGCCACTCGCCTAAATCTGTTTCTACAACTTCAAAGCCATTTTCAGTGAGAAATTCATTTAGTTTTAGCTCCTCTGTTGTGAGTGATTTGGATTTGACTATATTTTTTACGCCTTTGTTCTTTAAAATATCGATAATATGTTTGTTTGCCTGCACCTTATCTTTAGCATACAAAACTGTTGCGCCGTTTTCTGTGGCCTGTTTTATAAAGTTTGCGATATTTTGCTCTAAATTTTCGATATTTATCTTTTTTATCTGTGAAACCCTAAGCCGCATATCATCTATATCAAACAGCTTTTCTATCTTTTTTCTTTTTGAGAAGTAATTTTCCTTTAGTCTTTTAAGTGCGTTTTGTAAAAATTGATCATTTGTGAGTCTTTTTTCTTCTTCTAAAGATATCACCTTTTATACCCCTTTTTTTCATCTCTTTTGATACACGATACCTGACAAACAAAACGGCTGCCACGATAAAAAATGTAAAAAAACCGGCAACAAGCGTATCCACAGTCGACACATGGGGATGATAACTTTTCCTTACAACCTCAACAGCCAAGGCTATACCGCTCATGGAAATTCGACCTCTGAGGGAATATGCAGTGGCTCTATTGAGAATTTTATGCTTTTTTTAGAAGCCACAAAGGAATAGGTTTTTGCCACTATACCATTTTTTAAGTCAACCAGTTCAAGATTAACATCCCAGCAGTGGTTGTAGTATTTATAACTACCAACAACAGCATAATCAAAACTCTCTGGCGGATTTTTAATTTCAATGGAATTATTAAACTCCACCCATTTAGGATGAGAGACATATTCGGCATAGACTTCGCAGAGTTGATTGAGTTTTCGGGCTATCAGATATCCTGCATATTCACCGTTTTCATCGATGAAGCCTGAGTTTTCATTATACAGATCAACACTTATTAGCCTGCTGTTCTTAACTACTGGACAGATGGTTTTTGCAAACTTTCCAATTTCTTTATCAAATGATGTAAGGTTTCTTAACTGCCAGGAGGCATCTATATTATCGCCTACCTCAAACGGTTTTAAATTTACACAGGAATAAAGCGCTATAGCAACAAGAAAAATCAAAAAAATTTTCATGTTTTTAAATTACACAAAGCCTCAAAGTAAAGTCAAGTGCAATGTTGACAAAAAGGGCTTGTTAGTATATAAAAACCCTGCATGCGAGCGTGGCGGAACTGGTAGACGCGCCAGACTTAGGATCTGGTGCCGCAAGGCGTGGGAGTTCGAGTCTCCCCGCTCGCACCATCATCCATTCTTCTTCAAAAACTCAATAAAACCTGCCTCATCAAGCGGTTTTGCATAGAGGAATCCCTGGCAGTATGTGCAGCCCATTTTCTTTAAAATCTCTTCCTGCTGTTTTTCTTCTACACCTTCTGCTATTGTTTTAATACCCAAATCCTTAGCTATAGTAATAATGCCTTTTGAAATTGCCTGAACCTGAGAATCACTAACAATTCTTCTAACAAACGATATATCAAGTTTTAAAAAATCAACGGGTAATCGAGGGAGATATGAAAGCGAAGAAAAGCCCGTCCCAAAATCGTCTATGGAAAATTTAAACCCTTTGGTTTTGAGTTTTTCAATGATAGATTTTGCATATTCAATATTACTTAAGAATGTTCTTTCTACAATCTCAATATTGATCAAAGAAGGCTCTATGCTATAAACCTCACAAATATTCTCTAAAAATTCTGCAATCCTGCTACTGTTAAAGCTCCTTGGCGAAAGGTTAATAGAAATTGGCACTAACTTAATATTTTTATTCTTAAGCTTCTTCAGCGTATTCAGTACATACTCTACCACATATTTTTCAACATCTTCGATAAGCTCACTTTCTTCAAGCACACCTATAAACTCAGCTGGCGGTATAACCTTTCCATCTTTAATCCACCTGATGAGCGCCTCAGCCCCTGCAACTTTACCATCCCTTGAGAAATAAGGTTGATAATACATCACAAATTCTTTGTTTTTCAATGCATCTTTTAGACTCATCTCTATCTTGAGTCGCTTTAAAAAGCTTCTTTCTAAATCCTCTGAATAAAATGAAACACTCTTTATACCTTTTGAGCCATATTTTAGGGCAACCATAGCGTTTTTTAAAAGCTCATCAGTTGTCTTACCATCTTTGGGAAACAGACTAACGCCTACTGCAAAATTAATATTGATAAGCTCATGCCCTACCCTGTAGGGTTTAGCCAAGTTGTTCATAATCTTAATAGCTACAGACTCAGCAGATTTCTCATCAGTCAAATCCTTAGCTAAAACGGCAAATTTATCAGCCTCTATACGGGCTACTATATCATAACCCCTTACAGTTGATTTTAGCCTTGAAGCTATCTCTTTTAAAACACTATTACCGATAGAATATCCATAGAGTTGATTAATCTTTGAAAACGATATTGTGTTTAGAACAAATAAAGCACCAAAGAAACCCTCATAAGTTGCCCTATTTAAAAACCGCTTTGACAGTGTTTCAAACGATTCCCTGTTATACAGCTCGGTTATTGAATCCAGCGTTTGAAGTTTTTCTATTTTTTCTCTTAACTTTCTTTCCTCAGACAGATCTTTTCCAACACTTATGTAATATTTTATCCTGCCGTTTTCTGCGTAGGGAACAATCGTGGTGTGCGTATAAATTAACGAGCCATCCTTGCGTTTATACTTCATTACAGATGAAAATGTTTTTCCGCTTTTTAGCGTTTCATAAAACAGCTCAACAAATCTCTTTGAATAATCGTGTGATGAAAATATAGAATGATGCCTGCCTATGAGTTCATCCTTTGAATAGCCACTCAACCTGCTAACAGCCTCATTTACATAAACGATATTAAAATTCTCATCCATTATAACAACAAAGCTGAACCCCTTATTTATGGCAAAATTTACAATTCTATTCCACTTTTCATCCTCTATTTTATTTAGTGCAAACTCAATATCACCCATGGCTTCTTCAAGTAATCTCATCACATTTTTATTTAGAAGCTTTTCATTCTTTGTATATCCTACAAGTGTGCCAATAATTTTATCTTTCTTTGAAATAGAAAAGGCAAAGCAACTTTTTAAGTTGTATTTATCAACAGCCCTATCAAAAGGTTTAAAATTGACAACTTCCATCTGTTCAGCACTATAAACTCCTTTTTTAAGAAGTGCTTTAACAGCAGGTATTTCTCTATTATAATTGTTAATTCCAACACCTTTTGCTTTTAATTTTGATAGATGATCTTCTATAAACTCAATAAACTCTTTCTCGCTTTCATTCTTTGCATAAGAATATGCAACATCAAGGTAATTATCTTCAACAAGTCCAACAAAAGCCGCATCAAATTTTGCATGTTTCACCACTATTTTAGGCAATTCTTTTAAAATTTCTGTCTCGCTTTTTGAATGAACGATTAATTGATTGATTTCAGAAAGTGTAGAATAGATATTGGAAAGGAATTTAATCTGCTCAAGCTGCCGTATTTCCTTCGTTATATCCCTTGATAAATCAACAAACACATAGTTTCCATCGCTATCTTTGATGGGAATTATCAGACTGCTTAAATAGAATATCTCACCGTTTTTTGTTTTATTGACAAATTTTGCATTGAATTTTCTACCTGCAAGTATCGTTTTCCACAATTTTTGATAAAACTCTTTTGAGTGGTAGCCTGATTTAAAAACAGCAGGCGTTTTACCTTTAAGTTCATCCAGTCTGTATCCCGATATTTTCTGCACGGCAGTATTGGCATGAATTATTTTTCCGTCTTTATCGGTTAACACAAACCATTCATGCGACTTCTTCAAAGCCTTATCGAGAATTCTAATGATTGAATCCCTGTTTATTTTCATTAATGCAAAATTTATATTGGCTCTTATTCTTCTTAAAATATCGCTTGTTATAGATGGCTTTTTAAAAATAGAATAGATTATCAGTAGATAGCTTTCTAAATCTCCAAAGGGGATGGAGTAAAAGTATCCATTTTGAAGCCCACCGCCAAGCATCGCATTTTCAGCGGTTGTTTCAACTGTTACTGTTTTGATTTTGTTTATGGTTTTAAACCGCTTAGCATTTTTATTTATGTAATCAAGACCGTAGCGTTCAACGGCTTCATTGTTGGTAAATGACGACACAAGCTCAAAATTCCTTTCTTTAAAAACAAACGCACCATCAAAATCCCCATCCTCAACAACCACCCTGCACAGTCCATTAATTAGATCATTTTTAGATGTGGAACGGATAATCAGCTCATTGATGCCTTTAAGTGATTCATACAGGCTTTCAGTGATTTTCCTTTGTGTTCTATCGATAACCACGCCAAAGGCATAAAAGTTGGATTTATATTTCAATGTTTGAGCAGAAATCTCAACAAATTTAATGTTCCCCTTCTTTGTAATAACCTTTATATCCCTATGAACAGCACTAAACAATTCACCTTTTAGCCTTCTTCGAACAATCTCTTTCATCTTTTGAGCTGTATTTGAATCCACATGAACTGAGTATGGATCGGATCTTAAGAGCTCATCGGTTGAGCTAAATTCTAAAATCTTTACCAAACTTTTATTGATATATACGAAGCCATCTTTTCCCAATATATAAACACCAACAGAAAGATTATCTAAAGATAGGCTAAAAATATCAACTTCCATACATCCCCTTTGTCAAACTACAATAAATAGTAGCAAAGGTCAATAGGGATAAAGTCTTCTTGATGGTATAACCCCTCTTATGCCACCAACAGGATTTTCAATATCACCTTTATATCTGGGAATTAAATGAACATGAAGGTGATTTATCGTCTGTCCTGCGTATTTACCCACATTAACACCTATGTTGTATCCGTCAGGTGAGAATTCCCGCTCTAAATACACCCTGGCTTTTTGCAGTAGATCAAAGATGGCTAAAATTTCATCCTGTGTGGCATCAAATAGGCTTTCAACATGCCTGAAAGGGATAATAAGCATATGACCTTCGTTAACTGGGTAAAGATCATAGATTGCATAACACAAATCATTCTTCAGAATTATCTTCAGCTTCTGGGTCTGGCAGAAAATACATCCCATCTTCCTGCCTTTCTTCTATCTCTAAAGCCCTGCCCATTATCAGGGCCTCTGCTATTTTTTTATGCGCCCTATCTATAAGACGGGAGAAAGTGGGGCGTGATATATGCATCAGCTCACTTGCCTGCTGCTGATACATACCCTCTAAATCAGCAAGTCTAATAGCCTCAAGCTCATCAGGCGAAAGAATCACCCTTTCAAGTGTATTTGCAGGAATACCGCAGGGTTTAAAACACACCCTGCCAAATCTAAACCTTACCCTACCCCTCTTTCTCCTTCTTGGCAACGCTAAATCCTCCTTTTAATACTTTTTAACAACCTCATAGGCATCGTGTGTGGCTTTGTAGATATCACCCACAGCTGAAGCATCACCGATTAATTCAACATGCTCAAATTTATCTTTAATCTGCTCAAACAAATCGTTGTATGGCTTTGTGCCTATGCTTGTTATAACAAGGTCAAATCTACCCAAATTCTCCTGCTTGCCATCCTTTAAAATCACAGCACCATCACTATCAAAGCGTTGCAATTTTGCAGCCGTTATGATTTTTGCTTTTGGATTATTCTTTAGCCTTGCAAGTGTGAAATCCTCAGGCAACTCCTTGAGTATATCAACACCCACAACCTCTTCAAAATTATATCTTATAAGCAGATCCTCCATTGCCTCTCTTCCTATCAAGCCAACACCCAATACAAGGGCTCTTTTGCCTTTGATTTCAACCTTTCTTTCAAAGTAGCTAAATGCATCGGTAGCGTTTTCATTCTCAATGCCTTCTATTCTTGGCAAAACAGAAACAGCTCCGGTTGCCACCACAACAACATCAGGATTGTAAAAGGCTATTGTATCGTAATCTGCCTTTTGCATCTTCACTAAAACACCACTTGCATTGAGTTCTTTTATCATTGAATCAAGTGGCCTTTGCATCGATTCTTTAAACGGCGGTTTGACTGCAAGATTAAACTGACCACCTAACTGCTTTTTCTCAAACAGCACAACATCATGACCTCTCTGGGCCGCATAGGTTGCACAAGCCATACCGGCTGGTCCGCCGCCCACAACAACAAATTTTAGCTTTTTATCTGACTTTCCAAATCTGTCAACATCCACAAAGGGATTGATAATACAGCCAAGACCCACACCGGCCTTTACCTTTAGTAGGCATCCCTGCAGGCATCCTCCACAGTAGTAGATTTCATCTTCCCTGTTTTCTTTGAGTTTTTTAACAAACGCCTGATCGCAGGCAAGTGATTTACCAAGACCTATACAATCTGCCCAGCCCTCATCAAACGCCTTAAGAATCTTTTCCTTATTTGCCATTCTGCCGTCCACAATAATAGGCAGACTGGTTAGAGATTTAATCGCTTTGAATGTCTCTATCTGCTTTTCAGTCGGTGTAAATGTTGCAGAATAATACCACGGCGGCGTATCACAAGCACTTCCCAATCCAACATGAATAGCTGCCGCACCAAATTTTTCAGCAAGCTCGATAATCGGCTTGTTATCCTGAGGTGTTATACCATCCTCAACAAATTCACTACCTGCAATTCTTACAATAACTGGCAGGCCGGAGGCGTTTTCAAATACAGCCTCAAAAACCTGTCTTGCAAACAGTGTCTTATCCTTGCCGTATTCATCATCGCGTTTGTTTGTTCTATCCTTTAAAAACTGAGCTATAATATAGCCCATTCCAGCCTGTAATTCTATCGCATCAAATCCTGCCTGTTTTGCCCTTCTGGCTGCTTTTCCAAACGCTTCAATAACCTCTTCAATCTGGCTTTTTGTCATCTCTACAGGCGTCTGCTTTGTGGCAGGACAGTAAACAGCAGACGGTGCAATGGGGGCACTTCCTGAGGCTTTAGGGTTTGCAGCCCTACCTGCATGCGTTATATTCAAACAGGCTAAAGATCCGTTTTCATGGATAACATCTGTGATCTTCTTTAGCTCATCCACGCAGTAATCCTCATCGATACAAAGCTGTTTGGGATGCTCTCTACCGCTTTTTAAAACAGCTGTTGGCTCTGTAATAATCAAAGCCACTTCACCTTCTGCAACATGCCTGTAGAATGTTAGATGCCTTTGATTTACCTCTCCTTTTGGATTACCGTATGCTGTTTTAACCGGGGCAAAGATAAATCTGTTTTTTAGCCTAAGCCCTCCTAAATTTACGCTATCAAACATTCCAGCCATCTCTATACCTCCAAAAAACTTTCTTTACTTATATATACTTCTACCAACTAATGATAGGTTAAAAATGAAAAAATGTCAACGATACAAAGCAGCAGTAATTTAACTTGAAAAAAATAAATGTTTTTAGATAATTGGTCTGAGTGTTAGAGGTGGTGTATGAAACTCTTTTTATCAGGTAATGAGGCAATCGCATTTGGACTTTTGGAGGCTGGCGTAAGGTTTATCAGTGGGTATCCAGGTACTCCATCAAGCGAAGTGTTGCCCGCTGCGGTGAAATTGGCCAAACAATTCAAAATAGATGGCTACTTTAACTGGGCAGTAAACGAAAAAGTCGCCTTTGAGGAGACAACTGCAGCCTCTATTGCAAATATACCCGTAGCCTTTGTTGCAAAACAGGTTGGTTTAAATGTTGCAATGGATCCATACATGAACACTGCTTTAGTTGGCAGTGATGGTGGCCTTGTGGTTGTTGTGGCAGATGATCCAGGGCCTCACTCATCACAGACAGAGCAGGATTCCCGCTTTATGGCTTATTTTGCAAAAATCCCCGTGCTTGAACCTTCAACACCAAAAGAGGCCTATCTTTTTGCAAAAAAAGCCTTAAATTTAAGCAGGCAGTATAAAATCCCCGTTATGATAAGAACAACAACAAGGGTTTCACACTCCAAAGAGGATATAGAGGTAGGAAGGCTCTCAAACTATACAATTAAAGCCCAATTCAACAAAAACACAGACAGATATGCGGCAACACCTCATTTTAGATACCTGCTACACAAGCAACTAAACGAGAAAATTGAAAAGATAAAAAACAACGAGTTTGAGATAAAAACATACTTCAGTGGTAAAAAATTGATCATCACCTCCGGTATAAGCTTTGCCTATCTCTACGATATAATCACAGAATACAAACTGACAGATAAACTAACAATAGCAAAAATCGATATGCCTTATCCTCTCAATGAAGAAACACTACACAGACTTACAGACAAATTCGAAGAGGTCATAATAATTGAAGAGGGCTATCCAGTTATAGAACTTCAATTTAGAAAAGAGTGCAAAGGCAGAGAGGATGGAACAGTCCCCAAAGAGGGTGAGCTTACCATTGATGTGATAAAATCGATACTTCAAAAGTTATCGATAATGCCAGAAGAAAAATCAAGCAAGCTAATTAAACCTCCATTTAAAAGACCCTCTTTATGCCCTGGATGCGGCCATAGAACGGCATTTTATGCCATAAAGCAGGTTTTTAAAGACGATGCTATATACACTGGCGATATAGGCTGCTACACCTTAGGGCTAAACCTAAAAGCTGTGGATACCGTCCATTGTATGGGTGCAAGTGTTTCATTTGGGTTTGGATTTCAAAAAGCCTTTGGGCTTTCGAATATCAAAAAACCTGTTGTTGCAACGATAGGCGATTCAACCTTTTTTCATAGCGGCATCACACCGCTTATCGATGCCGTGCATAACAACTCCCCTTTTATTGTCGTAATTTTGGATAACTCAACAGTCGCAATGACGGGCAACCAGCCCACACCAACAAATACCTACAACGAAGATGGCTCAAAAGCAACACCTGTTTTAATAGAAAATATTGTAAAAGCTATAGGGGTTGATTTTTTAAAGATCTGCGATGCATACGACTTTGACTGCATGGAAAAAGCCCTTTTAGAGGCAAAAGATTACATAGAAAATTACTCATCCCCTGCTGTTTTGATATTCAGACATCCCTGTATCTATACCACAGAAGGTTTAAAAAACAATCCACGATTTAAAAGGGTATTTGTTGATGAACAATTGTGTAAAGGCTGCAAAATCTGTATAGAAAATTTTGAATGTCCATCGCTAATATTTAACGGCAGCGTGGTTGAGATAGATACAACAACCTGTATAAACTGTGGACAATGCGTAGTAAGCTGCCCATTTGATGCTATAAAGGTGGAAAAATGAAGTTAGTCATTATAGGCGTTGGCGGCATGGGTGCAATATCTTTATCAAAAACAATAGCGCAAATGGCAATAAACAAAAATCTATCGGTCAAATCCAGCGAGATTCACGGTATAGCAAAGAAGGGCGGACTTGTAGAGGTTCAGATGAAAATAGATGAAGGACTAAGCGGCGTGGTTTTACAGAAAGAGGCTGATATTGTTATCCTGCTTGAGGATTTATATTTCCAATACGCAAAAGCGTTTCTTAATAAAAATGGCATTTTAATTACTCTCACTAAAGAGGAAAAAGAATCGATAAAAAAGGAATTTGGCGATATAAAATTTGCAAATAGTTTTATACTGGGCAGGTTTATCAAAAAACAATCGATTTTTGATAAACTTGACGCAGTAGAGGTTTTAAAAAACATCAAATTCAGTGAAAAAAACTTAAAAGCATTTGAAAGGGGTATAGGATGATTTTCAATAAAGATGTTGAGACTATGCCGCAGGAAGAGCTAAAAAAGCTACAACTTAAAAGATTAAGAGAAACTATAAAAAGAATCAAAAACTCAAGCTCTGTTTTCAAAGAAAAATATAAGGACATTGAACCGCAAGATTTAAAAAGCCTTGACGACTTGAAGCATATTCCCCTGCTTGAAAAAGATGAGATCCGAAAAGCCTATCCCTTTAAACACATAAGCGTGGATGATGATACGAAGTGGATGAGGATGCATATGAGCTCAGGCACAACGGGCACACCAATAATCAATGTAATGACCAAAAACGATATAGAACAATGGTCTGAAATAATGGCACGATGTTATTATGCAGCTGGCGTCAGCCATAAAGATAGAATACAGATCACGCCATCTTTTGGTTTATTTAACGGCGGATTTGGTTTTCACTACGGCGCTGAAAAGATAGGGGCTTTTATAATACCTGCTGGTGCTGGCAGAAGTAGATTACAACTCAAATTTATAGAGGATTTAGGTACAACGGTTTTAACGGCGATCGCATCGTATCCATTGAGATTGATAGAAGTTGCAAATGAAACAGGTTTTGATTTTAAAAAGACAAATCTCAGGGTTGCCATTTTAGGAGCAGAAACCTGGTCTGACGAAATAAGAAAGAGAATCGAAGAGGAGATGAATGTTGATACATACGATATCATCGGCATGACAGAAACCGGTGGCGTTGGAATGGGTATAGATTGCCCCGCAAAAAACGGCATCCATATCTGGGAAGATCACTACATCGTCGAAATCATCGATCCTGAAACAAAAGAGGTGCTTGAGGATGGCAAAGAAGGAGAAATGGTCATCACAACACTAACAAGAGAGGGTATGCCCCTTCTAAGGTACAGAACAAGGGATATAACAAAGATCATTTCAAGGGATAAATGCGACTGCGGTAGAACCCACTTGCGTGTGGATAGACTCAAAGGCAGAACAGACGATATGCTCAAGGTTAAAGGCGTAAACTTCTACCCATCCCAGATTGAGGCAATCCTTATGAAATATAAACAGCTTTCGCCGTTTTACCATATTGTTTTGGAAAAAGTTAAAGGCAAGGGTTCGATGACGATTATTGCAGAAAGAAAGAACGGCTTTACATCAGAGCAGCTTGACAAACTATCAAACGAGCTATACGACTTTTTAGGCTTCCACTGCCATATCCAGATTGTGCCTGAGGGAACATTAGAAAGACCTCAGGGCAAAGCCGTAAGGGTTGTTGACAAAAGACAGAAATAAAAATTAAACTTTATCTACTTTTAGCCGAATAGATAAGGTGAGGAAAAACTCAAAGGAGGCTGAATGAACGCTGGCGGCATTGTTTTAACACTGCTTGCCGTTGTAGGTGCCTTCGTTTATGAAGGTGGCAACCCAGCGGTTCTAATCCAGATTGGTGAATATATCGTTTTGCTTGGTGCATTCTTCGGTATGCTTCTATCTACTGCCTCACCATCAGCACTAAAGGGCGCATTTGGTGTTATCCTTGGCATTGCAAAACCAGACCCTTACAACAAGAAGAACTATTTAGAATTATTGAAGATAATTTATGATCTTTCAACAAAAGTAAGAAAGGACGGTATTTTATCATTAGAGGCTGTGGTAGATGACCCAGAATCCTCACCAATCCTTCAGGATGCATCATTTTTCCTAAAAAACAAAGAGGCTCGCAATCTACTTATAGATGCCTTAAGAAATGTCGTAACAGGCATCGAGGTAGAAAAACTGGATGAAATGTTAGATACAAATATTGAAGTTATAGAAAAAGAGATTGCCGCACCACCAAAGATGGTTGCACTTTTAGCTGAGTCGATGCCTGGCATGGGTATCGTTGCAGCTGTTATGGGCGTTATCCTGACAATGGGTGCATTGGGTGGCTCAATTCTTGTTATAGGTGAGCATATCGCAGCAGCTCTTACAGGAACATTCTTAGGTCTATTGTTGTGTTATGGAATCTTTGGTCCAATGGCAAGATATGCAGAGTTCAAAAATGAAGATATGATTGCATACCTCAAAGCTCTAAAAACCGGAATCATCTATATAGCAAAAGGCGATGCCCCGATTATTGCAATGGAGGCTGTAAGGGAAAGTATTCCACCGCTTGCAAGGCCTGAATTTGAAGAGGCCGAAAACTTTGTAAAGGGCAAGTAAATGGCAGAAGGCGCAAATGGTGAGGGTGGAATAGTCAAAAAATGCAAACAGAAAAAATGTGAAGAGGGTGGTGGTAGTGCATGGGAGGTAGCCTACGGCGACTTTATGACCTCCATGATGGCTTTCTTTTTAGTTATGTGGCTGATTGCTGCTACTAATGTTAAACAGCGCAAAATCCTTTCCACCTATTTTACTCAACCCGGTGCAACATCACTCACAGAAGGCTCATCAATGCTTCCATCCAAAGGCGTATTTAACATAGGCTCAAAAAGCCTCACAATATCACAAAGAATTCCTGAGATGCCTCTACCTTCAGCAAAAAGCCCAAAGACATTAAAAGGCAGAGGCTTAATTCCAAAAATCTTAAGAAAAAGTGGTGGAGGCATAGGACATCAAAAACAAACACTTAATTTATATAGCGTAATGAAAAAGATCCAGCAGGCAATCGCAAGCAGAAAAGAGCTTTTGCAATACAGAAACCAGATAAAGATGGAGATGACTGAAGAGGGTTTAAGAATCATTATCTTCGACAAAAACAAAAGACCTATGTTTTATCCAGGCTCTGACCAGCTTGAACCGTGGGCAAAAGAAGTATTAGATATTGTAGCTAAACAGTTATCAGAAATCTCAAACAAAATAGTTATAGAAGGACACACAGATGCCCATCCCTATGTCGTGGGTAATCTTTCAAATTGGGAGCTTTCAACAATGAGGGCAAACGCTGCAAGACGAGAGATTCAGGCAAACGGCGTTTCTTCAGATAGATTTGATAGCATCATAGGATACGGTGATACAAGACCCGTACCTGGCACTAATCCAGACGACCCCATCAACAGACGCATCGTAATCTTGGTCAAAAAGATATAATTCAACATTACAGTTTCTGTATATTTCAGTATATTATATTTAACAATTAATTCCTAATTAAAAATATAGTTATTATTACTCATATAATTCTTGACAATATCAATCACAATTTAGTATAAATTATTGAACATTTAATCAAAACCATACAAAGGGGGTTCATTATGGGCAAACAGAGGGGGTTTATCGAATCCAAACTCAAAGAAAACAGGGTTTTTTATCCGTCTATCGATTTTGCTCAAAAAGCCAACATCGACACAGACGAATTGGAGAGACTGAAAAAATGGGCAGAAATGGATTGGGAAGGGTTCTGGAGATACTTTGCCGTAAAAAAGATTCACTGGTTTAAGCGTTTCGAGGAGGTCTTAGATGATTCAAATCCTCCCTTCTTTCGTTTCTTTCCCGGTGGAAAACTCAACGCTTCATACAACTGTTTAGACAGGCACATAAAAAGTTGGAGAAAAAACAAGGCAGCAATCATCTGGGAAAGTGAAAACGGCGAAACCCGCATCATGACATACCAGGAACTTTACATAGAAGTTAATAAATTCGCCAATGTCCTAAAAACACTTGGTATAAAAAAGGGCGATAGGGTTATTATCTACATGCCTATGATACCTGAAGCTGCAGTAGCCATGCTTGCATCAGCACGAATTGGTGCTATTCACAGCGTTGTTTTTGGCGGATTTTCATCTGAAGCTTTAAGGGATAGAATAAATGATGCAAAACCCAAAGTAATAATAACAGCAGATGGAGGCTTTAGAAACGGCAAAGCCATTCCATTAAAAAGCAAAGTAGACGAAGCAATGGAAGAACTGGACTACAAAGTTGACTATGTTGTAGTCGTTAGACATATTGACAGAGACATACATATGAAACCGTTAAGGGATTTCTGGTATCAGGATTTAATGAGCGATCCCGATTATGCTCAGATTTACTGCCATCCAGAGGCGGTTGAGTCAAATAATCCTTTATTTATTCTTTATACAAGTGGTTCAACCGGAAAACCCAAAGGCATTGTCCATTCAACGGCTGGATATCTTCTCTGGACAATGCTAACAATGAAATGGGTATTTGATATAAAGGATGAGGATACCTTCTGGTGTACGGCAGATATAGGATGGATAACAGGACACTCCTACGGCGTTTATGGGCCTTTAGCTATGGGTGCAACAACAGTTATGTATGAGGGTGTGCCAACCTATCCCACGCCTGCAAAATGGTGGGAACTTGTTGAAAAACATTCAATCAATATTCTTTATACTGCTCCTACCGCTATAAGGGCTTTAATGCGATTGGGTAACGAATGGGTCTTAAAACATAACCTAACATCCTTAAGACTTCTTGGCAGCGTTGGTGAACCGATAAATCCCGAAGCCTGGATGTGGTATTACACAACAATAGGAAACGAAAGAGCACCAATTGTTGATACCTGGTGGCAAACAGAAACAGGCGGTCATATGATAACCACGCTTCCGGGAGCCCAGGCTGCCAAACCAGGCTCAGCAGGAACACCTCTTCCTGGCATATTCGCAGATGTTGTTGACACAGAAGGTAAAAAAATAAACGATCCTGACAAAGGTGGTCTGCTTGTTATAACAAAGCCGTGGCCATCGATGTTACTAACGATCTGGGGGGATGATAAAAAATATATCGATGTTTACTGGAAAAAATTTGAAGATAAGGGCTATTACTTTGCAGGTGATGGTGCAAGAAAAGACTCAGATGGCTACTTCTGGATAATGGGAAGAGTCGATGATGTATTGAATGTATCAGGTCATAGAATAGGTACAATGGAGGTGGAAAGTGCCCTTGTATCACACCGATATGTAGCAGAAGCAGCAGTTGTAGGAAGACCCGATGAAATTACAGGTGAAGCAATTGTTGCATTTGTTGTACTAAAAGAGGGTGTAGATAAATCCAGACATGATGAAATGGTTAGAGAACTAAGAGAGCATGTTCAGAAACAGATAGGACCGATAGCAAAGCCTCAAGAAATTATATTTACCGACGCTCTACCCAAAACACGCTCTGGTAAAATTATGAGAAGACTATTAAGGGATATAGCAGCAGGTAGACAGATCAATCAAGACACATCCACGCTTGAAGATGCAACAGTGCTTGACAAACTCACCGAATTGAAGCAGAAGTTAGAAGAAGAGATGAATAAAAACAACTCCAGCAACAAATAAAGAGGGCCATGTCGCCCTCTTTGGTCTAAAAATTTGACATCCTTTAATTATATAGCTATTATAAATAAGTATGGGTAATTTTAAATTTTTGTTGATAGACAATGAAATTTGATAAAGAGCTTTTTCTAAAAATAAGGGAAACCGCTATAAACGAGCAGATCAAGGTTTTATATGTTGAAGATAAAGAGGATGTTTTACTATCAACAAAGGAGCTTTTAAGCAACTTTTTTGAGCATTTAGATACAGCAACAGATGGATTTGAGGGTCTTGAAAAATTTAAACAAAACCCATACGACATTATCATAACCGACATCAATCTGCCCAAAATGGACGGGCTTGAGATGGCAAAAAAGATTAAGGAGATAGATAAAAAAATCCCCATAATCGTTATAACGGCTTTTACAAAGATGGAGTATCTACTTGAAAGCATTAAAATAGGCGTTTATGGATACATCTTAAAACCCATTGATATGGATCAGCTTTTAGAAACCTTAAACAGGGTTGTTGAAAAGGTTTACCTAAGAAAAGAAAGAGATAGAGCAGTTGCGCTGCTTGAGCAGTATAAAAAGATTATTGATGAGGGATTTACCGTTACAAAAACAGATCCCACAGGTGTTATAACATACGCAAACGATAAGTTCTGCAAAATCAGTGGGTATTCTCGCGAAGAGCTTATAGGAAAACCCCACAACATTGTCAGACACCCCGATATGCCAAAAAAAGCTTTCAAAGATTTATGGAATACAATAAAGGCTGGTAAAATATGGCGAGGGGTTGTTAAAAACAAAACAAAAGATGGCAAAAGCTTCTATGTCAAAGCTACTGTTGCTCCGATCTTCGATGAAAATGGTAAAATAAAGGAATATATCGCTGTAAGAGAAAATATTACAGATATTGTTAACCCAAGAAAGCTTATTCAGGATAAGATAATAGAATTCTCAAACCCCCTGCTTGTTCTTGGGGCGATTGAGGATTTTGATGACTTAGAAAACCTATACGGTGAATCAATAATAGAGGAACTTCAGGAAGTATTTGTTAAAAAGGCAAAATCGTTATTTCCTCCTCAATGTCAAATGAACTTATCTTTTAATATGGGAGATGGAAGGTTTGCCTTTATAAAAGACCAGACTGAGAAAAAAGAGATCAACGAAATTCTGTATGCACTCAAGCAGTTTCAGGAGAATATAAGAAACACCAAATTCAGCGTTGGTGAATATGAGTTTGAACTTGAAACAGTTTTAAGTCTTGCAACCCAAAAAGATCACATGTTTAAGAATGCAGAATTAGGCCTAAAAAAAGCCTTAAAAGAAAAATTAGATATCGTAAAGGGCGATGGGCTTTATCAAACCGCTATAGAAAATGCTAAAAAGAATATAGCAACACTTAAAATGATAAAGGATGCAATAAAAAACGACCGCATCGTTTCCTACTTCCAGCCAATTTACAACAACAAAACCGATATAATAGAAAAGTATGAATCACTGGTGAGACTGATAGATAAAGATGGCAAGGTTTTATCGCCATTTTTCTTCTTAAATGTAGCCAAGATTGGCAAATACTACAAACAGATAACAAGAATTGTGATAAAGAACGCCATCGAAACACTCAAAATCATGCCAAACAAAGAGATTTCGATAAATCTATCGGCTGTGGATATAGAGGATGAATCGATTAGAAACGAAATTTTTGCAATATTAGAAAACAATCCTGACATATCAAAAAAATTGGTTGTTGAGCTGCTTGAGGATGAAGGTATAAATCAGCTCAATGTAGTAAAAAATTTCATAAAAAAATTAAAAGGCTTTGGTGTTAAAATAGCTATTGATGATTTTGGCAGCGGTTATTCAAACTTTTCACGATTGATAGAATATGAGCCAGATTATATTAAAATCGATGCATCGTTGATAAAAGATATAACAACCAACAAAAACAACCTTCATATCGTTGAAGCAATCAGGGATTTTGCTAAAAAACAGGGGTATAAAACCGTTGCAGAGTATGTTTCAAATGAAGAGATATTTAGAATTGTAAAAGAGCTTGGCATAGACTACTCTCAGGGTTATTATATTTCAGAACCACTACCAGAACCCATATGAAAAAATTTTTACTGTTTTTATTTTTCATATTATCAATAGCAATAAATGCAGAAGCAGAAAAACTCACTACGGTAATTTTGCAGCTAAACTGGAAATATCAATTTGAATTTGCTGGCTACATTGCAGCCAAAGAGAAAGGCATATACAAAAAATATGGGCTCAATGTTATAATCAAACAATACAAAAGTGGCAATCCTATAGACGATGTTTTGAATGGTAAGGCAGATTTTGGTGTAAGTGGCTCAACACTGTTTACTGCAATGGTAAACAGAAAACCCGTCGTAATGCTTGCAAACTATTTCAAGCGCTCTCCGCTTGTTCTTGCAACAAAACCATCTATAGTATCACCTGTGGATTTAAACAATAAAGTGTTACTCACAGGTGGCAGCGATATAAGGCTAACAAGCGTGGGTTTAATGATAAAAAAATTTCATATACACTTTAAAAAGATTCTAAAAATTAAAGGTGTATATACACTCGATTCCTTCATAGAAGGTAAGGCGGATGCTGTTCCAATTTATATAACCAACCAGACATACAAACTAAACAAACGGCATATCCGTTATAACATCTTAGACCCTGCAGATTATGGTATCTATTCATACTCTGCCAATCTATTTACATCATACAAATTCTTTAAAAAACATCCAGATATAGCAAAAAAGATGGCATTAGCTACATCAGAAGGCTGGATATACGCCCTAAATCACAAATATGAAATAGCTTCACTGATCTACAAGAAATACTCAAAACAAAAAAGCATAGATGCATTGATGTTTGAGGCAAATAAGATTGAAGGCGTGATGATGCGCACCATGTCTACAGTTGGCTCTATTAACAAAAAGGTTGTTAGCTATATTACATCGAATTTTGCAAAAATATTAAACAAACAACCCCCCAACATAGAAAACTACATCGCAAATTTCTCAAACCTTTTGATTCTCAACGCTAAAGAGAAAAAGTTTATCAAAAAACACAAAACCATAACAATGTGTATAAATCCTGACTGGACACCTATAGAATATAAAGAAAACGGCAAGCCTGATGGCATCTCATCACTTGTGATTAAAAAAATATCCAAGCTTACCGGTTTAAAGTTTAAACTGATAAAAACAAACAGCTGGCCTGAATCTATTGAATATCTAAGAAAAGGCAAGTGTATGATGCTTCCTGCTGCATCAAAAACTCAAGCAAGAAGCAAGTTTGCAGTTTTCACGCATCCATATTTAAATTTCCCTATTTTTATAATCACACGACGCACAAACACCATCGCATCATCACTTGAAGATTTGGAAGGCAAGATAGTTGCAAGAAAAAAAGGTTCTGCATTAATCCAGTTAATTAAAAAGAGCTACCCTGATATAAAGTTATTACAAACAGATAATTATTACGACATGTTTAAATCTGTTGAGAATGGAAAAGCTTATGCAACATTAGCCACACTGCCGGTTGCAAAATACTATATCGAAAAATACAACCTCAAACACCTATCGATTATTAGCAGAACAAATATAGTCTATCATTTATCCATCGCAGTTAACAAAAACTATCCTATTTTAAGGGATATTCTTGATAAAGCGCTATATTTGATAACCCCATACGATATCAATAAATTCTTCTTAGAGCAGATGAAAGAGATTGACGAGGATCTCTATCAGCAAAAAATCATAAAAATTATAGTAGGTTCTGTTTTAGCTCTAACCGTAATGCTGATTGTAGTTTCAATTATCATAAAGAAAAATAGAGAGTTGAGAAGAATCAAAAAACAGCTTGAAGAATCCATAAACAATTTTCAGACCATTATGAATAATTCTATTCAATTTATAATACTCATAAAGGATAATAAAATTATCGACATAAACGACCTTGCATGCGAAAAAACCGGGTTTAAAAAAGAAGAACTATTAGGCAGGTCTATTTTTGAATATGTTGATAACAAAACAGCAAAACTTTTGGAGGAAAATCTAAAAAATTATCAAAATAAACCTATAGAGATAAGAATAAGAACAAAAGAAAACAACTGGATAGACCTACTTGCAAAGATTCAACCTGTTAAGATATCCTCAGAAAGCGTGCTTTTAGGTGTAGGGGTTGATATCACAGAATTAAAAAAACTCCAGGATAAACTTCAACAGCTCAATAAATCACTTCAGGTGCGGATAGAGGAAGAAATACAAAAAAGTCTAAAGAAAGACAGAATGATTATGCAACAATCAAAACTGGCAGCAACAGGAGAGATGTTGGGTATGATAGCCCATCAATGGAAACAGCCCCTTAACTCCATTTCAACAACAATAAACGACCTGTTGCTAAAACTTGAGCTGGGTATGGCGGATGAAAACTACATAAAATCAAAATTATCCAATATTGTTAACTATATAAACCTGCTAAACACAACGATAAATGACTTTATGAACTTTTATTCACCCGATAAAGACAAAGTAGAGGTAAAGATTGAAGATATAATCGATGAAACCCTAAGAATCGTCAACGATACACTGGCATCTGCAAATATTGAGGTTATAAAATATGTCAAATGCAACGAAACATTGAGAATTTATGCAAACGAATTAAAACATGTGTTGTTGAATTTAATAAACAACGCAAAAGATGCGCTCATAGAAAGAAAGATTGCTCAACCTCGTATCATAATCAAAACACAATGTAGTGATAATTCAATGCATTTAGAAATTGAAGATAATGCTGGCGGCATAGATGAAAAGCTTTTAGATAAGGTCTTTGAAGCATACTTTACAACAAAACACAAAAAACACGGCACAGGACTTGGACTTTACATGACAAAAATAATAATAGAGGAACACCTAAACGGCGAGATAGAACTTTCAAACACGCAATACGGATTAAGGGTTACTATCAAGCTTCCTTTAAGCTAAACCAAGATAAGCCCTTCTTAGTTCTTCGTTATTTAGCAAAACATCACTTTTTCCTTTTCTAATAATTCTTCCAAGCTCCATCACATAAAGATAGTCTGCAACCTCGGCTGCCTTATGTGCATTCTGCTCAGCTAAAAATATCGTTATTCCGCTATTTTTTAGCTCTTTTATAACATCAAAAACCTCATCAACCAGCTTGGGCATAAGACCCAGAGAAACCTCATCTATAAGCAAGATATCCGGCTTAGACATCAAAGCTCGTGCGATTGAAAGCATCTGTCTTTCACCACCACTTAGGGTGCCAGCAAGCTGAAAACGTCTTTCCTTAAGGCGAGGAAAAAGCTTATACACATAATCAAATTTTAGCGGACTATTTAGTCTATATCCCCCTATTTTTAAATTTTCCTCAACCGTTAATCTGCCAAATACACGTGCGCCTTCTGGCACAACGGCAATTCCTAAAGAAGCTCTTTTGAATGTGGGCAGTTTTGTTATATCGTTATTTTTAAAGAAAATAGCTCCTTCTTGATTTGCTACAATGCCCATAATGGCCTTAATAAGCGTTGTTTTACCAGCACCGTTTGCACCGATTATCGCAGTGCAGCTGTTCTTTTTAACCTCAACACCAACACCTCTTAAGGCTTTGATAGAGCCGTAGCTTACATGCAAATTTTCTATCTTAAGCATGGCTTTTCCTTCCAAGATATGCTTCTATCACAACGGGGTTTGATGCAACCTCTTCTGGGGAGCCCTGAGCAATCTTTTTGCCGTAATTGACAACAACAACCTCGCTACACAAATCCATAACAACAGGCATATTATGCTCAATCAACAAAACAGTGATACCTTCTTTATTAATTTCTCTGAGTAATAATTTCAAACTATCAATCTCAGAAAAACTCAAGCCAGAAAAAGACTCATCCAACAGCAATAGTGAAGGATTAACGGCTAAAGCCCTCGCTATCTCAAGCCTTCTTTGATAACCAAGCGGTAGTTTTGATGCAATTTTATCTTTAAATTCAATCAGACCTGTAAGCTCTAAAATCCTTTCTACATTTTCGATATACTTTTTCTTCTTAAACCTCTCAAACACTTTTGCAGAGTAATAAAACCTCACGCCGTATGCCACAAAAACATTCTCCTCAACGCTCATCGAACCAAAAGGCCTTACAAGTTGAAATGTGCGCCCTATGCCCATTCTTGCAAGCCTGTATGCAGAAAAAGAACCTACATCAACACCTCTAAAAAACACCCTGCCTGAAGTGGGCTTTAAATGGCCACTTATAACATTAAACAGCGTGGTTTTACCTGCACCGTTTGGCCCAATAATGCCAAATATCTTTTCTTTATCAACCGAAAAGCTGACACCGTCTATTGCTCTTAAACCGCCAAAATCAACAACAATATTATCAACTGTTAGGATTTTCTCAAAAGCTTCCATACAACTCCCTCTTTAGCAAAAAACCCTTTTGGCTGAAACCGCATCATGACAACAAGCATCAAACCATACAGAAGCATTCTATAGCTATGGATTGGTCTAAAAATCTCTGGTAGCAAAACAAGCAGCACCGCACCAAAGATAGGACCAATAATAGTGCCTTCTCCACCAATTACAACCATTGCAAGAATGGTAATAGAAACGGCAAATGAAAAATCACCCGCACTGATAAAACCCATAAAGCTGCTGTATAATACACCTGCAATACCTGCAAACGCTGAGCCTATAGCAAAGGCTATCAATTTAAAAATAAACGGCGAAACACCACAACTTGAAGCTGCCTTTTCATCGTCTTTTATGGAAAAAATAGCAAGCCCACACCATGAGCGCTTAATTGCATAACTTACAGCTATTACAACAACCACAAACAGGTAAGTGATAATCATAAATGTAAAGTTTGAGACGGGATTTGCGCCTATCTGAATAAAAGGTATATTTCCAATACCCATTGCACCGCCAAAATAATTAAAGGTATTAAAAACGCCGTAGGCAATAAAATTTATGCCTATTGTTGTGATGGCAAGAAAATCCTCAGACACCCTCAAGCTGGGCAGACCAAGAAATATACCCACAACAGTTGTAATCAATACGGCTAAAAATGCAGCCTCAATAAAGCCAATACCGTATTTTGTGGTGAGAATGGCAAAGCTGTATGCACCTATCGCCCAGAATGCTGCATGCCCCAAAGACACCTGCCCTGCATAGCCCACAATAATATTCAAACTCAACGCAAGAATCATATAAATCCCTATTGTTATCAAAAGAGTAACGATATAGCCACTCACCTGCCCACCCTCTTTGAAAATATATCCATGATACCCTGAGGCTTTACCATCAATACTATGACCATAAAGATAAAAGCGATAGAATCCCTTGGTAGTGGTAAATTAAACACACCCACACTGAATGCCTCAACAATACCGATAAGCAGTGCCGCCACAAATGCACCCCAGATATTGCTCATGCCACCAACAACGATTATGGCAAGCGATTTATATGCAGGTACATCGCCCATGGAGGGATAAACACTGTTAAAATACAACCCCACAAGTAAACCTGCAAGACCTGCAAATGCCGAGCCAAAGGCAAATGCATACATCAAAACCTTTTTTGAATTAATCGAAAAGCTCTCAGCTAACTCCATATCCTCAGAAACAGCCTTTAAAATCAATCCAAACTTTGTTTTGTTTGTAACAAACCAGATAACAGCAATCGATGCAATACTAAGCAGCAAAACAAACAGTTGCACCTTGCTTATTGTAATACTACCAAAGCTTAAAACACCGCTTAAGGTGTCAGCTGGAAACGATTTGATATACGGCCCAAAGATAAGCCTTATGCCCTCTTCAATTGAGATAAATACGCCTATGCTTGCAATTAGAGAAATCAAAGGAGAAAAGCCTATTAGCGGTAGATAGATAAAAACCTCGATCAAAACACCCACAACAACAGCAGAAACAACAGAAAAAACAGCTGCAACAATCAGACTATGCGTTAGATAAAACCCATAAAGACCGCTATATGCACCAACCACATAAACACCCGCATGCGCCACATGGATAATCCTCAAAATGCCATACACAAGCGCAAGACCCATAGCAATGAGGGCATAAACACCCCCTATGGTCAAACCGTTAATCAGCTGCTGCAGAAGCATGCTTAGTTAGCCTTCCTTTCTTGAATGTTTTAAAAACAGGATTAACCCCGTAATGATAGGGAATAAACAGATAACTTGATTCGTTAAGCACTATAAAATCGGCCTGTTTTGATACATCTATGCTACCAACTCTATCTGCCCTGCCTATAGCATAAGCAGCATTTATTGTAGCAGCGGCTATAGCCTCCTGAGGCATCATATCCATACCTAAAACGGCAAGTGTTATAATTGCAGGCATCGATTCAGTATAAGAGCTGCCGGGGTTGCAATCTGTTGCAATAGCAACAGGAATCGAAGCCTCGATAATCCTGCGGGCATCAGCAAATGGTTCTTTCAGGCTAAAGGCAGTACCTGGCAAAAGCGTTGCAATGGCGCCTGCCTGCTTCATCGCCTCGATGCCTTTATCTGTAATCTTCAAAAGATGATCGCAGCTTACCATCGGTAGTCTAAAGGCAAGCTCACTACAACCGATCGCCTCTATCTCATCTGCATGGATCTTAGCTTTCAAACCTAACTCAATGGCAGCTCTTAGAATCCTATAACTCTGCTCAACATCAAAAACACCCTTCTCGCAGAAAACATCCACAAACTCCGCCAGATTATTCTGTGCAACATAAGGTAGCATCTTGTTTATAACTTCATCCACATAACCATCGGTATTGCCCTTAAACTCCTCAGGAATCGCATGAGCTCCAATAAATGTTGACACAATCTCTGCTGTCGTTGTTTCGTTTACTCTCTTTATAGCCTCAAGCTGCTTGATTTCGGCCTCAAAATTCAACCCATATCCGCTTTTTGCCTCAAATGTGGTAGTGCCCCACTCAAAAAACAGCTCAACCCTTTTTTGCAATCCTTTAATCAGATCATCTATACTTGACTCTCTGACTTTTTTAAGCGTTGATAGGATACCACCGCCAGCCTCTAAAATCTCAAGGTAACTTTTACCCTCAAGACGCATCAAAAATTCGTTTTCTCTTGTTCCAGCAAAAACAGCATGTGTGTGAGGGTCAACAAAGCCTGGCAATACCGCCCTGCCCTCTACATCAATCACCTCTTTTGCTTTGTATTTTTCTTTCAAAACATCGCTTCTGTCCACATCAACGATAATACCGTTTTCTACAGCAATTCCACCGTTTTCAATAAAGCCTAAATCTTTGAGCTCCTCTTTTTTTCTTGGATGTCCATAATCCCTCAAGGTATAAAGATTTGCGCCTACAACAAGCAAATCTATCATTACTCTGACTCCTTGAGTTTACTGTTTACAATCCCATCAATTAAATCATCATCTGCTATCTGCGGCATTGTAATATAACCATCTGAAACTGAGTTGTATTCTTTTACAACATCCATTGCGTTTTTATTTCTTGCCCAATTTCTTCTTCCAACGCCTACCATAACATCCCATTCAAGCGCTTTTTTGATAATTTCATCCTTTCTTTTTGAACCATCCAGCACAAGGCCAAATCCACCGTTTATGGCTTTTCCTATACCCACACCGCCACCGTTTGATAGCACAACCATACTCATCCCTCGTGCAGCATTGCCTGCAAAACAATGCACCGCCATATCAGCCATAATGTTGCTACCATCCTTGATATTTGCCGTCTCTCTAAACGGTGAGTCTGTGCCACCTGTATCGTGATGATCCCTGCCAAGCATCACAGGACCTATCTCACCGTTTCTTACCATCTCGTTAAACTTAAGCGCTATCTTCACCCTTTCTGCAGCATCAGCATAGAGAATCCTTGCCTGCGTACCCACAACTAAATTGTTCTTCTCTGCATTAACAATCCAGTGATGGTTATCCCTATCCTGCATTCTGCGGTTGGGATCTATAATTTCGGCTGCTGCTTTGTCTGTCTTTATAAGGTCTTTATGCCTGCCTGATAAACACACCCATCTAAAAGGACCATACCCGTAATCAAAATATAACGGTCCCATAATATCCTCAACATAGGATGGGAAAATAAATCCTTCAGATGTATCAACGCCGTTTTTTGCAACCTCTTTGACACCTGCATCAAAGACAGCCTTTAAGAAGCTATTGCCGTAATCCCAGAAATAACCACCCCTTTGGTGCAATATCTTTATCAGCTCAAAATGTTTTCTTAAAGATCTATTTACATACTCAACAAACTTAGCATGGTCTTCTTTTATCATCTTTCGCGCCTCATCAAGCGTTAACCCTTGAGGTATATATCCACCCTCATAAGGCACATGGCATGATGTTTGATCGCTTAAAAGCTCAGGTTTTATATCTTTATCAACCATATATTCAAGCAGATCCACAACATTGCCGTGATATGCTATAGAAATCGGTTTGCCGTTGTTTATATGTTGCCTGGCTATATCAAATGCCTCATCCAGTGAATCTGTGATCTTGCTGACCCATCCCTGCTTATAGCGGGTTTCAATTCGTGAGTAGTCAACCTCAGCAATAATTCCCACACCACCTGCTATTTCGATCGCTTTTGCCTGTGCTCCACTCATACCACCAAGCCCGCTACTTACAAATAAATGACCTCTCAAATCTTCATTCCAGGGAACATTTAAGAATAAGCGGGCTGCATTTAAAATAGTGATGTAAGTGCCATGAACAATGCCCTGCGGTCCTATATACATCCAGCCGCCTGCTGTCATCTGGCCGTAATTTGCCACACCAAGCTGGGCGGCAATATGCCAATCTGAAGGATTATCAAACATACCAACCATCATCGAGTTTGTGATAATCACCCGCGGTGAGTCTTTATGTGATGGAAACAATCCCAGCGGATGACCCGACATAATCACAAGTGTTTGCTCATCGTTCATAATCTCTAAATACTTCTTAACCAGCCTATACTGCATCCAGTTTTGAAACACCTGACCTGTCTCGCCATAGGTAACAAGCTCATAAGGATACAACGCTATCTCAAAATCTAAATTGTTATCTATCATTACCTGAAAGGCTTTGCCTTCAAGAGTATTGCCTTCGTATTGATCGATTGGTTTACCCCAGATTCTGCCGTATGGTCTAAAACGATAACCGTAAATTCTGCCACGGGTTATTAACTCATCTAAAAATTCAACAGCAAGTTTTTCATGATACTCTTTTGGTATATATCTTAGTGCATTCTTTAGAGCCAATTTTGTTTGATATTTGTTAAGGTTAAAATACCTTGCAGGCGCCCTTCTTATACCCTCCACAAATTCTGGATAATCAGGTATCTCATCAATCATAATTTCTATTCTTTTGTCCATCTTCTACCTCCCAAAAAATAAGGGGGGCAGGCCCCCTTTCCATTTAAGGCGTTATGATGGCTGGATTATCTATAACGCCAAAGTAGCTAAATTTACCATTTACAACCTTTTGAATCTGAACAGGTTTTATAACCTCACCCTGTTTTGTAAATCCCTTGATAATGCCTGTTACGCCGTTAAAGTCTTTAATTTTCTCCAAAGCCTTCTGAATCTTTTCTGGCTCTGTGCTTTTTGCCATTTCGATAGCCTTAGCAAGAATATATACAGCATCAAAGCTTGATGCACCAACCATGTCCGGTTCCATATTAAACTGTTTTCTATAGGTGTTTATAAACCACCTAACAATAGGCCTTTTGCTATCCCTGTTTAAATCTGTTGTTATAATAACGCCATTTGCTGCATCACCTGCGATCTTTAAAAACATCGGTGAGTCAAAACCTTCCTGACCGACAAGCCGAGCCTTTATGCCAAGCTGCTTTGCCTGTTTAACCGTTAATGCACCTTCGGAGTAATACCCTGTGCAGTAGATCAAATCGGGATGCAGAGATTTAATCTTTGTCAAATACGGTGTCATATCCTTTGCGCCCAGAGAAAAGCTCAAATTCGCAACAATCTCGGCACCCTCTTTCTTTGCCTCTTTAATAAAGCCACTGCTTAAGGCTTCACCAAAGTCGTTGTTCATTGTAAGAACAGCAATTCTTTTAGCCTTCAAAATCTTTGTTGCAAGATAACCACCAGCAGCACCTTCAACCCTTGCTAAAAATCCAACTCTGAAAACATACCTGCCCGCTTTTGTAATATCGGGATGGGTAGCGTATGCAACAACAAGCGGAATGCGATAACGCTGATAGATTGGAGCTGAAGCCCTTGTCGGTGTGGAGTAAGAGCCGCTAACAACACCTACAACCCTATCCTCCTGAATGAGTTTTCTTGCAATGGCAACTGCCTGCTGTGAGCTTACCGCATCATCGTAAACAACCAATTTAATCTTTTTGCCTAAAATACCGCCGCTGTTGTTGATTTTTTCAACAGCCAACATAGCTCCATGTTTTGCACTTGCACCATCAGCAGCAGCAAAACCTGTCAAAGGGGCAAAAAAACCGATTTTTATAACCCCACCGGCATATGCATAGCTGCTTAAAAACACAACCATAAACAAAACAGCCAGAAACCGCTTCATACATCACCTCCCCTAAAATTTCTTTCGTGAAACAAAAAAATCCACAAGCCTGAAAATAATATGCGCTGCAAGCTTGGATGTTAAAACACTCCTCTCAAGCGGCGGTGCAACCTCAGCAATATCAAAACTTTTCACATTTCCATACTCAAGCACCGTGTAAAAAAGCTCCAAAAACCTTTTATTATCAAGACCAAACGGCAACTGGGCACTCACACCCTCAGCAAGACAACCCTCAAACACATCCATACAGATAGTTAGATGGCTATTTTTAACACCTTTTAAGATTTTCTTTATCTTTTCAACGGCTCCTGCTGTATTGAAAATAATTTCATCAAGCTCAATCCAGTTTGCGGATATCTTTTTTGCCACATCGTAAAGATACGGTGTATTTGCAGCCTTTTGAATACCAATTGCAAAGTAGTCAAAAGGTTTATTCACCTGCCTGCTTAGCTCATAAACGGCAGAAAATGAATTGCCGCTACTTCTTCCATCATCTATGGGTCTTAAATCAAAATGTGCATCAAAATTAACAACAAAAGGAAAACTGTTTTTATACTGAAACCAGCCGTTTATTGAGCCGTACGCTATTTCATGCCCTCCACCAATACCTATAACAAACAAACCCTTTTCAAGCGCCTTTTTAACATAGCCACTGTATAGCTCTTGAGCATTCTCTAAACTATCCTCACAGATCACATTACCAGCATCGTATATCTTCACACGTCCAAAATGCCAAGGTAGGCTTGCAAGCTGCTGTCTTATAACATCCGGACCATAAAAAGCACCTGTGCGTCCTTTATTTTTTTTAACACCTTTATCGCTCTTAAACCCTAAAATACAGAAACCCTTTGATAAATCCTCTTCCTCATCAAGGTTTATCAACTCAACTACCTGATGCCAGCGCAGATGTGGTAGTGTTTCACCATCAATTCTGCCAGTGTAAGGTTCTTCTAAAGGCTCATATCTGTCCATCTATCACCTCACAGTTGAAATGTTTGACTTAACTGGTTTGGGTAATAACC
The DNA here is from genome assembly GCF_000744435.1 of Hippea jasoniae. NCBI lineage: Bacteria > Pseudomonadati > Campylobacterota > Desulfurellia > Desulfurellales > Hippeaceae > Hippea > Hippea jasoniae. The sequence goes on along the minus strand of NZ_JQLX01000010.1, from coordinate 106,395 downwards.
CTCTATACTTTTTACAATTCTACTGCTTTCAATAAGTTTTCGTAACTTTTCAACATCATAGCTAAAAATCCTATCCTCTCTGGCAAACTCAACCACATCTGAAATTATTGCAATCACCTTTTCTATAGGCTCTGTGGAAACAAGCGGCCTTCTAAAACCAAAACCCTGAAAGGCAAGCAGAAACTCTATTGCCACTATATCCGTCAGATTATCAAGGATTCTGTTGAACTTAACTGCAGCAATGGATGCCATGCTTACATGGTCTTCCTGCCCTAAAGATGTTGGAATAGTATCCGCCGTTGCAGGAAAAGCCATCGTTTTATTTTCGCTTGCAAGTGCAGCTGTCACATACTCACTAATCATAAAACCGGAATTTATGCCCACCTCCTCAAGCAACATCTTCGGTAGCTCATCATCACCGGCAAGCAAAAGATTGCACCTTCTGTCAATGATATTGCCAAGTTCAACGGCAGCCAAAGATGCATAATCGATAGCCATCCCTACAGGCTCACCGTGAAAATTCCCGCCGCTTAATACGGTTTCTTCATCAAAAACTACAGGGTTATCCGTTACAGAGTTTATCTCTATTAATAATTTTTCTTTTAGATGCAAAAAAGCATCCCAGCAGGCACCATGAACCTGAGGCACACACCTTAAAGAATAGGGGTCCTGAACCTTGTTGCAGTTTATATGTGATCGCACAATCTCGCTATCTTCAAGCAGCGAATAGATCTTTTTTGCAACATAGAGATTGCCCTTAAACGGCCTGAGTTTATGTAGTCTTTCATCAAACGGCCTTATCGAACCCTTTAGAGCCTCTATTGTTATGGCAGCTGTAATATCTGCATGCTCAAGCAGGTTTTTAAACCTATACAATCCCCATACAGCCCAGGATGAAATAAACTGCGTGCCGTTAATCAGGGCAAGCCCCTCTTTTGGATGGAGTATTAAAGGCTTCAAACCTGCCTGTTTTAACGCCTTATCGGCTTCCATCTTTTTTCCATTAAACTCAACAAAACCAAGCCCAATCAGCGGCAAAAACAGATGGGCAAGTGGCACCAGATCGCCGCTTGCACCAACAGAACCCTTCATCGGCACTATCGGTATACAATCGTTATTTATATGCCAGATAATTCTTTCTATCGTCTCAAGGCTTACACCAGAATACCCCATACTCAACGAGTGGACCTTTAAAATCAGCATCAGTTTGGCAATCCTTTTATCCACCAAGCTGCCCACACCAAAACTGTGGCTTTTTAGAAGGTTGTATTGAAGCTTTTGTCTTTTAGATGGCTCAATAACCGTTCTGCACAAAACACCAAAGCCCGTATTTACACCATAAACCGCTTTATCGGATGCAGCTATATTTTTAACGACATTAAAACTCTTTAAAATCTTCTTTCTTGCCTGCTTAGATAGCTCTCCTTTCAGGCTGCCATCTATTAAGGCTATTGCATCAGCTATTGAAAGCCTATCCTGGCCAAAATAAAACACTCTATCTTTCATAGATCGCAAGCCTCTTTAAACTATCTTTAAACTCCTTTATCTCTTTTTCCTGATACAATAAACCCTTTAAAAATTCCTTCAGCTTTGGCTTATCAAAATCAAATATAAATCGCCTGGGTGTTTTAAAGGTGAGAAGTTTTTCTGTTAGAGATTTTGCCACATCGTTTGAAACATCATCTCTATCTACTACATAAGCATCATCCTCTTTAACAACAATAACAGCCAGAAGCTCGTTTCTGCTTAAGGCTATAAGCATTTCAAGATTATCTTGAGTCTCATAAAAATCCTTTAAAAAAGGAGGTATGTAGAAATTATACGCCCATTGAAATAGGAGTTTTTTAACAGCGCTGTAGTATTTTTGCTCGTAGGGCTTTAGAGTGTAGTCCTTCCTTTGTGCTGCCTCAATCACCCTTTCTGCAAGTGGTTTCTTCTCAAAAACCCTCTCAAGTTCACCAATTGCATCAAGCAGATAACAATCCTTCTGACTGTCAAGCAGCATATTTTTCATCTCTGCCTTTATAAGCTTCCACACAGGTTTTAGCTCAGTTAGCAGGTTATGCCCTTTGGTTGAAAACTCAACAATCCTCATTCTTTTATCGGATAGAGAATCGGAAATATTTATCAAACCCTTTTCAACAAGCTGGGATAGAAGCTGGCTTACGGCTGAGTTTGTTATACCAAGTAGTTTTGAAAGCTCACCAACACTCAAGCGTTGATACCTATCGAGCAGATAAAAAATTCCAAACCACGAAGGCTCAAAATCTATACCCAATTGATGATAGATATTGGATACATCTGAAAGGAACTTTTCGCTCAACCTTTTAAATCGAGTCCCCAATATGAGTTCGCCAGCTAAATCAAATACATTCATTTCCTTTAGCACTTAATTAAGTTCTTACATAAATATTTACTCAAAAATTATCTATCTGTCAAGATTTTTATTAAAGAAAGCGCTTTCTGTACTCTTTTAAATAGTTGTGGGCAAACCGTGTGGGCGGGGGAATCCTATAACCATCAAGAAGCTTTAAAACAAGCTTTAGGGAGGATTCAACAGAAATGTTATTACCCGGTGAGATAAATATCTCTTTTGCGTTTTTCCTGCTTCTTAAGGCGTATCCTGCAAGTTCTCCATCAACATAAACACCGCTATAGCTACCTTTAAAATTATCCGGTTTTTTATATTCGCCAATTAAATAGGATTTTGCACAACCTATTGCAATACTGTTTGTTTTAATGCCAAAATGGGTCGCAATACCCATTCTACGCGGATGGATTATGCCCATTCCATCAAGAATAAACGCATCAATGCCTTGGGCCTTTTTTGCAACTGCTAAAGCAAGAGGCAGCTCTCTAAATGCTAAAAAGGTAGGAATATAGGGAAAATTTACCGTTGTGTTTTCATAGAACACATCTATAACCTTTTCTTTTTCAACATCCCACACAACAAGGCAGGCAATACCTATTGTCGGCGTTTTAAAAGGGTTAGTGTAGGTCAAATCTATACCTGCTACATATCTAATCTTTTCAATATCGCAAATATCGGCAAGATTAAGGTAAGCTTTCAGGCGATTCTGTATATTTTTTAGCTTTTCAATATCTATCATCGCTTGATGATAAGATAAACAGGCTGGCCAAACAACAGATGCGCATTCTTTGAAATAATTTTAACCCTGATGGGCACAAGTTTGTTCCTGTTGCAGGTAGCAAAAAGATCTATACCACCTATTTTTGTAATTTTACCCTGATAGATCTTTTTATGCACTACATCATCGATTTTGACTGTCTGGTCTAAGTGGATATACTTCAGTTTATCTGGTTCAATAAACGCCTTTACATAAAGGGTATCTGGAATCAAAACATAAACAAGCACCTGATTTTCCGATACCGTATCGCCTACATTAACCATCCTTTTAACAACAATCCCGTCAACAGGGCTTGCAACACGGGTGTAGGAAAGCATTAATTGGGCAAGTTTAAAATCTTTTGCAGCAACATCAACATCCCTTTTTAGACTCATATACCTAAAAGAGTTTGTAGCGTTGTCAAGCTGCTTTAAATACGCCTTAAGAGAATTCAGTACGCTTTTTTTCTTATCCAGCTCAGCCCTATACAGCGTATCATCAACCAAGGCAATAAGCTGCCCCTTTTTTATGCTATCGCCTTCCTTTACATACATCTTTGTTATCATGCCGTTTACATATGCAGGTGATATGCCTATAACCCTGCCGGATACTGCTGCTTTGTAGATAACTATTTGAGAGATGTTGCGATAAACACCGTTATAAAGAAGAGGAATAGATACGATAACAATTATAGAGACAAAAACCCACAAAAAACCTATTCTTTTATTCATAAATCAAAAAAAAGGGGGGAGAAAACCCCCCTCGTTTATTTTTGAATCGAGACAAAAATCTGTGTATTACCTCTCACAACATTCAAAAAGATAACATTTTTATCTTTAGCTTCCTTGATTATCCTTTTGATGTCATCAATATTGTTGACTTTCTTGTAATTCATTTTAACAATTACATCTCCAACCTGCAAGCCCACAGCCCTTGCAAATGAATCGGGAGCTATCTTTACTATCACAACACCCTTTTTAACCTTTATATCGTACTTTTCTTTCAACTGGGGTGTTATATTTGACACAGAAAAACCATAGGGTGTTTTGTAGATGCCACTTTCTACAGATGCAAGCTCTTTGAAATTCTGAGGCCTTTTTCCTAAAATAACCTCTTTTGTAATCAGTTTTCCATTTCTTATGATGCCAAGCTTAACCCTGCTGCCGGGCTTTAAGGTGAAAATCATATAAGGAAGATCGCTGGATGATGAAATCTTTTTACCGTTAACACTTACAATAATATCACCCGGCTTAAGGCCAGCCTTATAGGCTGCAGTACCCTTGAACACCTGAGAAACTATAGCGCCGCCTTCAACATTCTTTAGACCCATCGCTTTGGCTGCCTCAGGCGTCAAATCCTGAACCATAACGCCTAAATAACCCCTCTGAACCTTCTTGCCCTTCATCAAATAGGGCAGTTCGCTTTTTATGAGGTTTACGGGTATTGCAAAACCTATACCCTGGCTGTTTGCTATAATGGCTGTATTCATTCCTATAACTTCACCTTTAAGGTTGAGCAGGGGTCCGCCTGAATTACCCGGATTGATAGCTGCATCTGTTTGTAGAAAGTAGTCAAATTTACCCTCGCCTATTACTCTACCTTTGGCAGAAATGATACCTGCAGTCACTGTTCCATTTAAACCAAACGGGTTACCCACAGCCACGACCCAATCACCTACCTCGATTTTAGAAGAATCACCAAGCGGCAGCGTGGGCAGCGGGTGGGATGGTTTAATTTTAATCAAAGCAATATCGGCTTTTGGGTCTGTTCCAACAACCTTTGCCGTATAAACCTCTTGTGTTTTAAGCAATGTAACTTTAATCGTTGTTGCCCTTCTTATTACATGGTAGTTGGTTAATATGTAGCCATCCTTTGAAATAATAAAACCTGAACCCAGAGCATGCAGTTTCCTTTTTACTGGAACATTATTGAAAAACTGGTTAAAAAACTGCTGAAATGGATCGTTTGGCATACCAAACTCAAAACCAAAAGGCGTTGATGGCACCTCAACAATCTGGGTGGTACTTATGTTAACCACTGCAGGTAGAGCCTTTTTTGCTACATCACGAATATCCGGCAAACATGCTGCTGATACAGTATAGGTTAACAATAAAACCCATGCAAAAATTAGAGTTGAGAGTTTTTTAATCCTCATAACCCACCTCCTTAACAAAAATAATCAATGAGAGTATAAACCTATTGATTCATTTTTCAATACCTAAATCTTCAAGCAACATAACACCTGAAAGTATAATATTCCACAGTAAAAACAACCACAGCAACAATGATGGCACAATGGCTATCATACCGTATATTTTACTGTAGGAAAAAATTGAAAAATACTCTGTCAAAGCCAATTTAAGCACAAAAATGGCAACTGTTATTATAAATGCTACAAAAAAAAGTTTCTTCAGGGGTGTGGATTTTGGTTTTATCGGCAAAAACAAAAAACTCAAAAACAGAAACCATACAATAAACGGCAAAATTTTTAAATAGATCAGACTGCCAAGATGGGGCAAAAAAAGGGGTATTATAATTTTTAACGCTATAGCCACACTCACCGCAACACCACCTAAAATCACATTAACAACAAAGAATAGCAACGATTTAAAAGGATTGGTTTTCTCTTTTATATTTAAAATAGCCTTTGAAGCCTTAAAAAAACCCAAAACAAGACCAAGCATGGAAACAGAAAATATGGCTGCATTGAGTAGCTCCATCTCTGAGATCTTTGAAAGAAAGATATTGAGATACTGCAAAATCTCATTTGAATAAGCGGGTATTATTTTAACAACCGTGTGTTTTATGTATGGAATCTTTCTGTTGACAAAGGGCATGTGTGAAAGAAGAAAAAGAACAAAATAGAAAAAAGGCACAATATTTAAAACAGTTAGGTATGTCAGGAGTGCACTCCACAAAAAAACATTTCTTTGAGAGTAGAGTTTAGCTATCCTTTTTATAAACAGCATCAAAGAGCTTTTCTATTCTTTTGATCGATTCATCCTTTCCTAAAATAAGCAAACTCTCATAGATCCCGGGTCCTATTGTTTTTCCTGTAAGTGCAATCCTTACAGGCTGGGCAAGTTTAACCATCTTCGTATCGTATTTATTTAAAATTTTTTCAAAAATAGCCTTTAGTTCATCCTCATCTTTAAATTCAGCTTTTTTTAGTTCACCAAGCAACTCTTTTAAGGGCTCTTCCATCTTAACTTTCAAATAATTCTTCAAACCCTTTTTATCATACTCATCAGGCTCAACACAGAAAAACCGTATCTCATCTGCAAGCTCAACTAATGTTTGCGCTTTTGTTTGTCTGGTTTCAATTGCCCTGACAATGTAATCTTTATCAAAATCAAGGCATCTTTTATCCAAAAACGGCTTTAAATACTCATAAAGCTCATCGGGTTTGCTCATTTTTATATGCTCTGCATTGACCCACAACAATTTATCCGGATTAAATACAGCCGCAGATTTATTGAGCCTATCAAGACTAAACAGCTCAACCATTTCATCAAATGTAAAAATCTCTTTATCCTTGTAAGAAAAGCCAAGTCTCAACAGGTAATTTACAAGCGCAACAGGCAAAATACCTATATCTCTATACTCAAGCACGCTTTTTGCGCCGTGCCTTTTTGAAAGCCTTGTTCTATCCTCACCCAATATCATCGGCACATGGGCATATTCAGGTGGTGTCTTTTCAAACAACCTGTACAAAACTATCTGCTTTGCCGTGTTGGTTAAATGGTCATCGCCCCTTATTACATGCGTTATACCGCATTCGATATCATCAACAACATTGGTAAAGTTGTACATAAATGAACCATCAGAGCGCCTGATTATAAAATCATCAAACTGTTTATAATCAAAATGTAGTTTCCCATGTAGATGGTCAAAAAACTCTATATCCTCATCCGGCAGTTTAATCCTCACTACATAGGGTTTATCTGAAGGGTATTCTTTTAGATTTCTGCAGTGGCCGTCGTAGTGGGGGTTTTCACCCCTTTTTAGCTGCTCCTGTTTCAGTGTTTCAAGCCTTTCTTTTGAGCAGTAGCATCTGTATGCAACACCCTTTTTAAATAGCTCATCTAAATATTGCTCGTATATATCGTTTCGTTTGCTTTGATAGCAGATCTCATCATATTTTAGACCACACCAGTTAAGCGCCTCTAAAATCGCCTGCGTGTATTCATCTTTGGAGCGCTCTTTATCTGTATCCTCAATCCTTAACACAAATTCACCATCGTTTGCTTTAGCAAACAGGTAGTTAAAAATCGCCGTTCTTAAGCCTCCAATATGAAGATAACCTGTTGGGCTTGGTGCAAAACGTGTCCTGACCATTATTTTTTCTCCTTCTTTGATGGATAGATTATCACCTCAACCCTCTTTGAGTTATTATCCGATTGAGAAACCGCATAATCCTTATCAAGATAGTAAACAATCAAATCTGATGATATACTGTTTTTGTTGGAATACACATGCGCATTACCTTCCAAGACGACCTTATCTTCTGCTGCAAAATAGGTAGCCCTGTTAGCGACTGCCTTTTTATCCTGTTTTGTAATAACCACATGACCGATGCATACAATTTTTGAAATATCGCCGTTTTTTAAATTTTTATAAACCTTCATTTTATCGGCCTTCAGCGTTGTATCACCCCTTACAACAACCACATTGCCGCTGAAGATATAAAGCCCTTTTTTATCAAAAGCCTCAAGTTTATTTGCCGTTATATGAACGGGTAAGCGATTTGTTTTTGCATACTGCTTGACATTAAAGGCTTGGCTATTTAATCCCGAGGCAATTAGAAAAATCAGCTCAAAAATTAAAATCTTTGAGTTTTTTATAAATCTTCTCAAGAGCCCTCCTTCTGTGAGAGATTGAATTTTTCTCATCACTGCTCATCTGGGCAAATGTTTTATTATAACCCTCAGGCATAAAAACAGGGTCATAGCCAAAACCGTTTTTGCCGTATGGCTGCGTTGTTATACTACCGTAAACATATCCTTCTTCCTGCAAAATCTCCCCATCTGGCAGGATTATCACCATACAACAAACAAAGCGAGCCGCCCTATCCTCAACACCCTTAAGCTCTTCTAAAAGCTTTTTAACATTATCCTCATCCCTGCCAGTCAAAGCATATCTGGCAGAATAGATGCCTGGTTTATTATCTAAAGCAAACACCTCAAGACCTGAATCATCAGCAAGAGTTGCAAATTCACTAAATTGCTTGAGAGCCCTTGCCTTAATCAGGGCATTCTCACAAAAACTCCTACCGTTTTCCTCTGCCTCAAACTGCTCAACTATATCCGATGCCTTTAAAATCTCAAAACCCTGCAGGATCTGTTTAATCTCTTCTATTTTGTGCTGATTATTACTTGCAACAACTATTCTTTTAACCAAAGACGGTCTCCCAATCCTTCTTAAACCTCTCAAGCCCTATATCTGTTAAAGGATGGTCAAACAGTTTTTCAAGCACAGCTGGCGGAATTGTTGCAATATCTGCACCCATCCTTGCTGCATCTACCACATGCAGAGGATGTCTGATGCTTGCCACAATAATCTGACAGTCAAAATCGTATTTGTCGAATATTTCTCTGATCTGCAAAACCATATCAAGACCGCTACTTGAAATATCATCAAGCCTGCCCACAAACGGACTGACATAACGCGCACCAGCTTTTGCGGCAAGCAGAGCCTGTGCTGGTGAAAACACAAGTGTCATATTGACCTTTATGCCTTTGAGGGCAAGCTGATGTGTGGCTTTTATACCCTCTTTTGTCATCGGTATTTTTATAACGATATTCTCATGAATCTGGCTGAGTTCTAAAGCCTCTTTAACCATTCCGTCTGCATCCTCTGATACAACCTCAGCTGAAATCGGCCCATCAACAATCAGGCTGATCTCCTCAATGGTTTTTTTAATGTCCTTACCCTCTTTTGCAATTAAAGACGGATTTGTTGTTACACCATCGATAATCCCCATCTCAGCAAAATATCTAATCTTTTCTATATTTGCCGTATCGATAAAAAACTTCACAGCCAATCACCCCTTTTTGTAGTTTTTTTTACACTCAACAGAGCAAAAATATACTATCTCACCGTTAAATTTAATTTTCTTAACAGCAGCATGTTTGGGCAGATAAACACCGCATGTTGCACATTGCACAAGCTCCTCTGGATGCTTGCTTGAGTTTGGCGCGTGTTTTTTTGGAAAAATTGCATCAAGAATATTATCCACACGCTTCTTAAACGAATAAAGCGTAACAAACAAAAAAAGCAAAAATAAAAAGAATAACAGCTTTAGCATCAGCTCAACAATCCATTAATAATAAACTCGGCTGCCTCATCCTCGGTTAATCCTTTAGCCATCAAGGTTTCAAGCTGATCCTGCTTGATTCTACCCACACTTGCCTCATGTGTAAGCTCAGCCTTATCATGCTTTACTTTAAGCAGTGGTAGCGTGGACACCTCAACCTCATTACCCCTGACAATCTCGTTGCACTCTATATGACCTCTGGCATAGGCTGCCTCACCGTATGCCTCATTCACCACATGCGCCTTTGTTCTATCCGTTGCAAAAACAGTGGATTTGGCAATACCCGATGAATTTTCTCCTTTTAGTCTCAAAATCTCTTTTATGTCTATAATATCATCCTCTCTGCCGTAAATCTTGCTTTCTAAATTTGCCTTTGCGTTTTTCAAAAGTTCTATATCCATCACGACATTAATTCTGCCCACTCGGGTTTTTGTCTCATAAAACTTGCTGGCAAAAAATGAGTTTTCGTCGATCTTCATTCTTGTTATTGTTTCAACAAAAACGCCGCCTCCTTCATCGTGAAAATGCTCATCCTCATAAACAACAAATGAGTTTTTGCCTATATACATATCGCTTTCCATGTAGTGGTGCAGCTTTTCAACCTTTGTCAATATACAATGCGACTTGAATTTTACCTTAACATTATCACCGATAATGTAGTTAAACCTCAAAATCTGCTCACCTTTCTTTTTCAAAAACCCCGTGCAGAGATGAACAGGCACAGGGATTATAGTGTTATCCTCTATCTCTACATCTATCATCACAAGCCCATCAGAACGCTCCTTTGATGTAATGTGCATACTCTTAACAGAATTCAAACCCACAACCTTATTACCGCTTACGATAATCGTTGCAACGGCAGGGTTTCTTAGACTATTATCTTTGGTGTTTTTTTCATATATTTCAACTAACTGCTCAAATTCCTTTTCGTATCCTTTAACAATATCCATCAATCTTCCTCCAGATAGTTTATATGACCGCAGCTATCACAGGTTTTTTCATAATACTCAACTATTTTTTCACTTTTACCTTCCAAAAACACCTTGCCTGCACAGATCAGGTAAGAATATCCGCAGTTGAGCGCTATCTCTTTTCTGTGAGTGATCACAATAACAGCTGAACCACGTTCCTTCATATAATTAATCACATTAACAATCATATCCAGGCTCATGATATCTATGCCGCTGTCTGGCTCATCCATTATCAAATAATCAGGCTTTAGAAGTATGCAGCTTGCAAGCTCGACCTTTTTTCTTTCGCCCCCTGATAGCTTTTTATCCACATAGCGTTTCATATACTTGGCTGGCTCAAGATTAACAAGCTTCAACGCCTCTTCAATTTCATCTTTTGAAATCTTTTTGTTTAACTTTAAGTAATTTTCAACCGTTATACCCTCAAAACGGGCTGGCTCCTGCCACAGAAGCGTTATACCTTTTTTAGCCCTTTGCGTTGGTCCAAATTGCGTTATATCTTCACCATCAAGCAAGATCCTTCCCTCTTGCGGTTTATAATCGCTCAAACCCATAATGATGTAGCCTATTGTTGATTTGCCCACGCCGTTGTTGCCTACAATACAATAAACCCTGCCCTTCTCAAACTCCATATTGATACCCTTGATGATTTCTGTGGAGTTTTTTGAGTATCTTATATTCTCTAACTTAAGCATTCTGCCCCCTTTCCAAAAAAGCTTATTAAATAATAACGCTCTACAGTTCAAGGTCAAGTTTTTTGAGCTTTTCTATCTCATCGCGATACTTGATAGCGCTTTCAAAATCCATCTTTTTAACTGCATCCTGCATCAATTTCTTTAGTTTTTTAATCCTCCTTGGTATCTCGTCCTTTTCAATAGCAATATCAACATCAACAACCTCATCAAGATAATCAAGATTACACATCTTAAGCATCCTGTTATCTTTGCTTTTTTTGATGCTTTTTGGCGTAATATTGTGCTTTTTATTGTATTCAAGCTGAATCTTGCGCCTTCTTTGTATCTCATCAATCGCCCTCTGCATCGAATCTGTGATTCTGTTGGCATAAAAAATTACCTTCGATGTGGCGTTGCGTGCCGCCCTGCCTGCTGTCTGTATAAGACTCGTTGTGCTTCTTAAAAAACCCTCTTTATCGGCATCAAGAATAGCCACAAGGTTAACCTCAGGTATGTCAAGCCCCTCCCTTAAAAGATTCACACCTACAATACAATCAAATTTATCGTTTCTTAAATCGGAAATAAGCTTTGCCCTTTCAATGGCATTGAGCTCTGAATGCATATACTTTGTCTTTAGACCCAATTCGTTGTAGTATTCACTCAAATCCTCTGCCATTCTCTTTGTTAATGTCGTAACAAGCACCTTACCGCCTTTTGAGACAGCCTTCTTGATTTCTGAGTACAGATCATCAACGGCATTATCCATCGGTTTAACCTCAACAGGTGGCTCAGCAAGCCCTGTAGGTCTGATTATCTGCTCAACAACCTCACCTTCTGAGAGTTTAATCTCAAACTCCGCAGGTGTTGCAGATACAAAAATCACCTGATCCCAGCGCTGCATAAGTTCCTCAAACTTTAGCGGTCTATTATCCAGAGCCGAAGGCAGCCTGAATCCGTAATCCACAAGTGTCTTTTTTCGTGAATAATCACCGCGATACATACCCATAAGCTGCGGAACCGTTACATGCGATTCATCGATAATGGTTAAAAAATCATCGCCAAAATAATCTATTAAAGTGCCTGGCGGCTCACCCTCTTTTCTATTTGAAAAATGCCTCGAATAATTCTCTATACCCGCACAGGTGCCTGTCTGCTGAATCATCTCAAGGTCAAAATTCACCCGCTCCTCTATCCTTTGAGCCTCAACAAGCTTGCCTTTTGACTTAAAATACTCAATCCTCTCCTTTAGCTCCCTTTTTATACTCTCAATCGCCCGTTCTTTTTTCTGTTTTGTGGTAATAAAGAAGTTGGCTGGAAATATGGCAACGGAGTTTCTTTCCTCTATAACCTTACCTGTAAGCGGATCAAACATAAGGATTCTATCAACCTCATCATCAAACAACTCAATCCTTATGGCAAGGTTTCTCATATAGGATGGGTAGATATCAATCACATCACCCCTGACCCTGAAATTACCTCGCTCAAAGGCTATATCGTTTCTAACATAAAGCAGCTCAACAAATGTCGACAGAATCTCTTTGCGTGATAGCCTATCACCAACATTTATATAAAATGCCAGTGAAGAGTAATCCTCCTTTTCGCCTGCTCCATAGATACACGACACACTTGCAACAACAATAACATCCCTGCGGGTCAACAAACTCATAACGGTTTTCTGTTTGAGCCTGTCTATTTCATCGTTTATTGATGAATCCTTGGCAATGTAGGTGTCTGTGCGGGGAATATATGCCTCAGGCTGGTAGTAGTCGTAGTAGCTTATAAAATACTCAACGGCATTCTCAGGAAAAAAGCGTGAGAATTCATTATAAAGCTGGGCTGCAAGTGTTTTATTGTGTGAAATAACAAGCACAGGTTTGTTAATTTGGGCTATCACATTGGCAATTGTAAATGTTTTGCCGCTTCCTGTAACGCCCAATAAAACCTGATATTTTTTGCCCTTTTTTAGATTATCAACAAGCTTTTTTATAACCTCTGGCTGATCACCTGCTGGCTTAAAATCGCTTTTTAGTTTAAAAATTCCCATCTATCTGTAGTTTTTGCGTCTAAATAGATCGGTTCTTTTTGAGATAATCCTGTCTATAAACAAAATTCCATCCAAATGGTCTATCTCATGCTGAATCACAACAGCCTCAAAACCCTCAGTGTCAAACTGTTTTTGCTTACCTTCAAGATCAATATACCTAACAGTAATCTTTCTTGCTCTATTGACATTACCCGTATAATCGGGAACACTCAGGCATCCCTCTCTTGTTTTAATTATACTACTCCATTCCAAAATCTCTGGATTGATCATAACAAGCTCACCGTGATTGATCTTCTGACCCTTTTTATTCTTCGATGCATCAACAACAACAATCCTTATTAGTTCACCAATCTGCGGGGCTGCAATACCCACGGTGTGGGAGTAGTAATGCATCGTATCAAGCAGATCCTTAGCTACGGCAATTGCATACTCATCAAGATCTTTTACCTCATCGCATATCTCTTTTAATCTTTTATCTGGATAAATCACGATATCCCTTACAGACATATCACCCTCTAAAGCTCATAGCTTTCTATTTTTCTTATAGAGTAGTCAACATCCAGTTTTAAGCAAACATCTTTTATAATATCGTTCAAAGCATTCTCAGAAATACCATCAGGTACATCAACCTCTAAAATCATAACATACATCGGTTTTTCTGATTTTGTCAGCCTCGTTCTCAAATCAAGGATATTTATGTTATGCTCTGCAAGAGCTTTTGAGACAAAATAAACGATACCCACTTTATCGGCACCATAGACAGAGATCGAATAGAGATTCTGCGGTTGTTTTGTGGTAAGTTCGCTTTCTTCAATCCTCCTTAAGGAAACACTCAACTTTAGCTTACCTCTTGCTTTTGCAAAAGCCTTTTTTAGTTCCAGCACACCGTAATTTTTACTGCTTTTTACAAGCAGCGTCATGGTAAACTGATTACCCAACAGCGTTGAGACAGAATCCTCAATGTTTATATGTTTTTCATATAAAACCTCTGCAACCGCAGCCACAATCCCCGGTTTATCCTCACCTATAACCGTTAAAGCATACAGGTATTTTTCAGACATAACTCACCTCCTATAGCAGAAAGATTGTATATACTGTGCATTTATAATTCAAATAAAAAAGGCGGCTTAAAGCCGCCTGCTAAATTGCCTAACAGGTGGGAGGGTTAGAACATATATGTCAGCTGGGCTGCAATTGTATCCTGATGCATCTTAACCGAAACTGTTTTGCCATAGAAACCTTGATATGCAGGGGCAACCTTTCCTGTCTGTTTATGCTCAAATGCATGTGCGTAGGCAAGTGATAGCTCCATATGGTCACCCAATCCAATTGTTGCACCAACTGTTGCATGCGTCTGAACAATTGCTGGTGCTATAATATTCATATACAAATCATCATCCTTTATTGGACTCTTTGCATAATTGAAACCAGCCCTCAAAGTAAGTGATTTTGTTGCCTGATATTCAGCACCCAAGGCAAATACCCACTGGTTATGCCAGTGGAAAGGCCAATTATCCATAGGAACCATAGCCCCTGTTGTGGTTGGTTTATTCATTCCACTTACGCTTACCTCATTCATAACATTATGGTAGTTAATCCACCTAACATCGGCCTCAAGCCTTAACGGTTCTATGGGTCTAAAGTTGATACCAAATGCAATCTGTTGAGGCATATCAAGTCGCATCTTAACCTTATCGCTATTAATCATCATACCGTCAGGCATTGTGTTCCATTCAAGCTTCTGCATCCATCTCTTAGACTTATAAACAAGTCCAACCATTATTTTATCGTTAAGTTTATATACCAAACCAAGATCAAAACCCACACCATAAGCGTTAGCTGTGTCTAATGAAGCTTTATAAGGATTAGGAGTACCTGCAGGCATTCCTGTGGTATCAAAATCCATTTCCAGACTCAAAGCCTGATAAACAAAGGCAGGTGCAAAACCAATTGCAAGTTGATCATTAACCCTGTAGGCACCACCAACAGATACTTCCATCATCTGCATCATAGAGTAAGCTTTTCTCAACATGCCAGAAGTTAACTTATTATTTTTCCAATCAACACCCATACCTGAAACACCGTACATACCCAGACCAAAAACAAAATGAGGTGTTCCACAATTACAACCAAGTGGATTGTATGCAAAGCCTGCCGCAGGAATCATAAACAGATTTGAATCACTCTTATGACCGTTTAATTTTCTTGGTGGCATAAAAGCAGCAGCACCAATATCAAATGTGGTGTTTTTTAGAAACGCTATACCTGCGGGGTTTTGCAGGATCGTTGAAGCATCCTGAGGATTTGCAACAACAGCCCCTGCCATACCAAGTGATTTTGCACCCGTTGCAATCATGTAGTAACCGTTTGTTGCATTTGATACAGCAGCACCACCAAAAATCAGACCAGCTGCTACAGCAACACTAAAGAACTTCTTCTTAAGACTCATAACAACCTCCTGTAAATTTTACTACTTACAAAAACATTTCGATAACTCTCTCACTGAAGACACATTAATTGATATAACTTTATAATATTTTTGTCAATAAAAAAAACATTTTTTGCATAAAAATCCTTGACTTTTTTAAAATTAAACATAAGTTCAAATCAGCAATAAAAAGGAGGTAAAAAATGAAAATTGCATTTCCCACCAACAACCTGAAAAAGATTTCAAAACACACCTCTCTTAGCAAATACTTTGCCATAATAGAGTTAAGAAACGGAAAGATTAAAGAAAGAGTTGCACTAAAAAATCCCATTATTGAGCTTGCAAAACAGCAGCATACACAAGAACCCCACCGCGGCCTTGGTGCAGGCAGAATTATACCTCAGATCCTTTTAGATTATGGCGTAAATCTATTTATATGCAACGAGATTGGCGAAAATATGCGATACAATCTAATGCAGGCAGGCATAGAGGTTAAAACAACCAATGAAACATCGATTAATGAAATATTAAATAAAATTTTGGAGGTTTGAGATGAACAGGATTTTTAAATGCGCTAACTGCGGCGCTGAGTTTGAAGAACCCTTTGGAACAGGCAGACCAACCTGCCCAAAATGCGGTTCGGATAATGTTTTTAGAATTGATGAATACAAAGGTGCCGGTGGCGGCATGGGCAGAGGTATGGGAAGAGGTTTAGGTAGAGGTACAGGAAGAGGAATGGGCAGAGGCATGGGTATGGGCAGAGGCAGAGGATGGAATTTTTAGGGGGAGTTGTTTTCTCCCCTTTTATTTTTTTACTTGAAATTTTCAATTTTTCGAATATAATAAAAAGTGAAAATTTAATTGTATGGAGGTGTAAAATGCTTGAGATGTTTAAACTACACAGGGAAATTGTGGATGGCATTAAAACGCTTGATGAAAATGAGAAGGAGTTTCTCTACAGCGCATTGAACATTCACGGTCATTTCTGCGGAGGCATGCCCATGGGATATTTAGCGGGTCTTGCAGGCTTAAAAGCCCTAAACACAACAAGAGAACTTAGCATGGACAAAGAGGTTGTGGTGTTTGTTGGAGAACATCATGCTGGTGGATGTTTTACAGATGGCGTTCAGCTTGCAACAGGCTGCACATTTGGCAAAGGTATCATGTCAAAAGATCCTCGCGGCAAATGGGCATATATGCTTATCGATAGAAAAAATCAAAAGGCTATCAAAGTCACGGTAAGACCAGAAATTATGAAAGCAGCCTTTGAAGCACCGTTTATCACAAAATACAGAATAAAGGGCATTCCTCCTGCTGAAGTTGATAAAGATGTGAGCATTCCTGCGTTTTTGGGTCTATTTAATAAACCCCTTGATGAAATCGTAAAAATAGAAGGTCCGTTTGACTATGAGGTTGATAAAACGCCATCTTGCTTCAATTTAGCTTTCTGTGAGAAATGCAAAGATGCCGTGGCTGAAAACTACTTAAGGGTTGAAAATTCAAAGAAAGTCTGTCTTGATTGTTTCACCTATTACAAAAGGTAAGGAGAAACAACCATGCCACCTTCAATCACTATTTTAGGTTTAACTTTTGCAATAATCTGGGCTGCCTCCTTTTTGTTTGCCATGCTGGGTCTTGGGGGAGGCATGGTTTATGTACCCGTCATGAAATGGCTGGGCTTTGATCTAAAGACCGTTGCCATACCTCTTGGATTGCTTTTGAATGGCTTAAACACTGGCCTTGCCATGATTCCCTACCACAAAGCCAAACTGATCGACTACAAAGGCGCACTGCCCTTTGCTTTATCGGCTATTATCGGTGCGCCTATCGGAGCTTATGTTGTTCAGTTTTTACCTGTAAGGGTAATTTTAATTTTATTTATTATAGCCGTTTTAGCTGCTGCAACAAAGGTGTTTATATCCACAAAAGCACCGGATGAGGATAATCTTATAGAGTTCAAAAAACGCTTAATCTATGGAGGATTTTCTGGATTATTAATCGGTTTTATAGGCGGTATGTTGGGTATTGGTGGAGGATTTTTAGCAGCTCCAATATTAATGACAATGGGTTATGGGGCAAAAAGGGCTGCAGCCACAACAGCCTATGTCGTTACCTTTTCATCTGCCAGTGGTTTTCTGGGCCATGTAGCAGAAGGGCATTTTGACCTCACCACAACAGCTGTTCTTGTCGTTGCGGTTTTATTGGGCTCGCAGCTTGGTGCACGCTTTACAGTGAAGAAAGCAAAACCCAAGACAATCAAAACAATTTATGCTATAATTTTATACCTTATAGCTGTAAAGCTAACTTTAGGACTGTTTGGGGTGAGGTTTAAATGAAAGATATGAAGCATTTTGAGCTTTTAGCCGGGGTGGGAAAGGCTATCGACCACCCCCTGCGTATTGCCATAGTCCAGTATCTACTTGAGGTGGGTCAACCCAAATGCGTCACCCATCTTGCAGATAAGTTTAACAGAACCCAGTCGATTATCTCAAAAAGCCTTGCAAAACTTGAAAGTGCCGGGCTTGTTAAACGCTACAAGGTGGGTGTATTTGTAAGATACGGCATACCGGATGTGGAAAAAACAAAAACATTGCTTGAGTGTTTGAATTATTTTGCCCAGAAAAAGGCAGAGTACCACTCGGCTATTCTGGGTGAATAGACTCTCTTGCAATACAATATGCAAGCTTAAGCGCATCTTTGTGTTCTTTAACATCATGAACTCTAAAGATGCGCGCCCCTTTGATATAAGCCACTACATTACTGGCTATAGTACCATAAAGTCTTTGTGTGGGTTTTTCTATATTCAGCGCTGCGCCAATAAAACTCTTCCTTGATGTGCCAATCAGAATCGGCCTGCCCCAGACCTTAAAGCCCTCTAAGTGATTAATAATCGTTAGATTATCGTCAAATCTTTTGCCAAAACCGATACCCGGGTCAAGTATAAGCCTTTCAATATTGATGTTAGCCTTTTCAATTTTTTTAATGATATTTTCAAATTTTGAATTGATTTCTGCAATCAGATGGCTGTATATGGGGTTTTTCTGCATATTCTTTGGCGTGCCCTTGATATGCATGGCAACAATACCGCAATCTGAATCCTTCAAAACATCCACCATTTTATCATCAAAACTCAAACCGCTTATATCGTTTATAATATCGGCTCCGGCATCAAGTGCTCTTTTTGCAACTTCAGATTTGTAGGTATCAACAGAAACAATGACATCAAAACGCTTCTTTATAGCCTCAACAACAGGCAACACCCTCTTTAGCTCTTCATCCAGCCCCACAGCCTCTGCATTCGGTCTTGTTGACTCACCACCAACATCGATAATATCAGCACCCTCTTCAATCATTTGTTGAGTATGCTCAAGCGCCTTATCAAGACTGTTAAATTTGCCTCCGTCAGAAAATGAATCGGGTGTAACATTTAAAATACCCATGATCAAAAAGTTATCTTTTAGAATAAATCGCTTATCTTTAAAGGCAAATACCACCTTCTCTTTCAATGCATTTTTAAGGTAAGTCTCAAGTTTTATGCCAACTGTTTTTAAAAATTCAAAATCCTGTTTTCTTAGTTTTTCAGCAAGCCTTAAAAGCCGCTTTACATCGCCAAAAATCAAACAGTTAGTGATTCTGGTTTCTGCTGTTATAGTGCTTTTTTCAACAGCCACATCACAACCTATCGATAAAGCTTCCTGCTTTAAAATATTTGCATGGTAGAATTTACAATCAAACACCCTTGTTGTGTAGCATAGGGCTTTTTTATCCATAAGAGAAAAGGCTCGTGTATCAACACCAATACTCTCAAACTCCTTTTTTATATCTGAAAGATTGTCAAATCTAAGCAGCTCTATCATCTTCCAACCCCAATATCTCATCTATCTCTTTTGCTTCGACAACCTCTTTTTCAAGCAGCCTCTGGGCTAACTTTTCTATCTTTTCTCTGTTTTCTTTAATGATGTTTACGGCTATCATGTAGCCTTCTTCTACTATTTTTCTCACCTCAGCATCTATCTGGCGCGCTGTTTCTTCTGAAAATGTTCTCCTTACCGCTATATCCCTGCCTAAAAACACCTCTTTGTTTTCATCCGATAAGTGAAGAGGCCCAAGCGAACTCATTCCCCATTCACACACCATCCGTCTTGCGATATCTGTTGCTCTTTCAATATCGTTGCCTGCTCCGGTTGTAATAGAGCCTATCATAACCTCCTCAGCTGCCCTACCGCCCATCAATACGGCAATTCTATTGAGCAGATACTCTTTATCGTAGGTGTATTTATCATCCTCTGGCAACTGCTGCGTTACACCTAAAGCCATACCGCGCGGTATGATGCTTACTTTATGAACAGGGTCTGTATTTGGAAGCATCTTTGCAACAACAACATGACCAGATTCGTGGTATGCAGTTATCCGTTTTTCTCGATCGCTTATTATTACATTCTTTCTTTCAGGACCCAGTAAAACCTTATCCTTTGCAAGGTCAAAATCTTCCATCTCTACCTTTGTTTTGTTTCTCCTTGCGGCAATTAAGGCAGCCTCATTGACCAAATTTGCAAGGTCTGCGCCAACAAAACCGGATGTTGTTTTGGCTATAACCTCAAGGTCAACATCCTCTCCAAGGGGAATCTTTTTTGTATGAACCTTCAAAATCTCAAGCCTACCCCTTACATCAGGCTTTGGCACAACAACTCTTCTATCAAATCTGCCCGGTCTTAACAGTGCCGGGTCAAGTACATCAGGTCTATTTGTGGCAGCCATAACAATTATATTTGTATCCGTTTGAAAGCCATCCATCTCAACAAGCAACTGGTTAAGCGTCTGTTCCCTTTCGTCGTTGCCTCCACCTATTCCAGCACCCCTTTGTCTGCCCACGGCATCTATCTCGTCAATAAATATAATACATGGTGCATTTTTCTTTGCCTGATTGAATAGATCTCTAACCCTGCTTGCACCAACACCCACAAACATCTCGACAAAATCTGAACCACTTATCGTTAAAAACGGCACACCCGCCTCGCCTGCAACAGCTTTGGCTAAAAGTGTCTTACCTGTTCCAGGTGCACCAACAAGTAGCACGCCTTTTGGGATCTTTGCCCCTATCTTTGTAAACTTTTTCGGGTTCTTTAAAAACTCTATAACCTCAAGCAGTTCATCTTTTACCTCATCAACACCTGCAACATCCTTAAATGTTATTCTATTTTTTGGGTCGCTTATAAACATTCTGACATTGCTTTTGCCAAACGATAGCGCCCTTCCTCCCCCTCTATTCATCTGATTCATAAAATAGAACCACAGGAAAATAAACACCAGCATCGGTGCCCAGTAGATTAGTATATTTGTAAGTAGAGAATTGTTTTCTTTGGGTTTTAGATTAACATCAACACCTTCTTTAACAAGCTTGTCTGCAACAGTTTTAACATCCGGCACATATGTTTTATACCGCTTATTATCCGTTGTCGTAATGTAGGCGTAGTTGCCTTCAAAATGCGCCGCTTTTATCTGCTTTGAGTCAACAAGACTGACAAAATGCGTATAATCAAGATTTGAATAGGTGTAGTTTTTGGTATTAAACATATTAAACAGCAAAACCATCAGCATAATTATTATCATCCATAAGAATGCGTTGCGGTATACAGGCGACATTTAACCCTCCACTAAAAAAATCTCATACCAATATATCAAAACAACATTTTAAAGTCTATATCTGCTGAATAAAACCATCTAAATCCAGCTCAGCTAAATAATCACAAATTTCTTGATACTCTTCAAGTGAAATTTTTCTGTTTAGTGGCGGTTTATCAATAGCTTTAAAAGCAGGAAAGTATTGAAACATCACAGAAACATCAACACCGGGTAGGCTCTCTTTAATCCATTTTAATACAGCCTTTGAGTTTCCTACAAACCCTGGCAATACAAGATGCCTCACAATCAATCCCTGATAGGCTATGCCGTTTTTTGTTTTTAGCTTTCCCTTTGTTTTATACATCTCAAGCAGGGCAGCTTTTGCGGTTTGAACATAGTTTTTTACCTTAGAAAACTCAAAGGCAAGCTCATCATCTGCGTATTTCAAATCGGCAAGATAGATATCAACATAATCACTTAAAAGCCTTATCACCTCCACCTTATCGTATGATGAGGTGTTGTAAACTATGGGTATGGATAATCCCTTTTTTTTTGCAATTTCAATTGCTTCAACAATCAAATGAACAAAATGCGAGGGTGTGACAAGGTTGATATTATGGGCTTTTCTTTCCTGCAATTTTAACATAATTTCAGCAAGCTCTTCTATAGAGATGGTTTTATATGCTGCTTTCAGCTGGCTTATCGGGTAGTTCTGACAGTATATACATGATAGGTTGCATCCAGCAAAAAAGATCGTTCCAGAACCTTCGAGGCCGCTTATCGGTGGCTCCTCACCGCAATGAATATTAAAACTTGCAATCTCAAGCCTATTTCTGGTTTTGCATAAACCCCTGAACTTATTTCTATCTATGCCGCAGTTGCGGGGACACAGCCTGCAGCCTGCCTTAAAAAATTTCTCAAACACCGCTTAAATAAAAAAGGGGAGGCAAAACCTCCCCTGTTAAATTCATAAACAATTGTGTTAAAATTATTTTGCACCAGCAAGCTCTTCCAGCATGTCTGTTGTGATTGATTTTGGCCTTTCGATCTGATATCCAAGACCTCTGTCCCAAACGATGTTTGCTGTAACACCAAGTGCCCTTCCGATACCGAAGAGTACTGTGTAGAAGTCGTACTCCTGAACACCGTAGTGCCACTGAATACAACCGGAGTGTGCATCTACATTTGGCCATGGATTCTTTACTTTTCCAAGCTGCTGTAGGATTGGTGGAACTACCTGGAAAAGCAGATCCACATACTTAAAGATTGGATCATCAGGTAGATGCTTCAAAGCAAACTCCCTCTGAGCTGTGTATCTTGGGTCTGTCTTTCTCAAAACGGCATGACCAAATCCAGGTATAACCTGACCGGAGTTCAATGTATCCCAGACAAATTTCTCCATCTCCTCTTTTGTAGGAATCTTGCCGCCCATCTTCTCCATTACACCCTGGATCCATTTCAATGTCTCCTGATTGGCAAGACCATGCAGAGGACCGGCAAGACCGCACATACCTGCTGCATAGGAGTAATATATATCAGACAATGCACTTGCAACAAGGTGTGTTGCGTGAGCAGAAACATTTCCACTCTCATGGTCGGAGTGCAGGATGAAATACATCCTTGCAACATCATCGTAAGGCTCAGGAATACCCATCATATGGGCAAAGTTTCCACCAAAGTCAAGATTTGGATCAGCAGGTATATGTACATCGCCCTTATATTTCATTCTGTAGATATATGCACCCAGTACAGGGAGTTTTGGCAGAAGGTCCATAACATCTTCATACATATACTCCCATGCATCCATCTTGTTGAATTTGCCAGCATTATACCACTCAGCAAACTTAGAATTCCTCTGCATTGCAAGGATACCAGCTGCAAACATAGTCATTGGATGTGTATCCCTTGGCATAGCCCTTAAAATATCGATTACATACTGTGGAAGATCCCTTCTCTTTTTCCACTCTGCTGCAACCTCAGCTACATCTTCCTCTGTTGGTAACTCACCTGTGAGCAATAGATAGAAATGACCCTCAACATAGGGCATCTCTTTGCCCTCAGGCTTTGGCAACTTCTCCATAACCTCAGGGATTGTGTAGCCTCTAAATCTAATTCCCTCATAAGGATCAAGGTAGGAAATGTCTGTGATGAGAGCCTTCAAGCCCCTCATACCAGCAATGATTTTGTAAACGGTTACCTCGTCAATAACCTTGTCAGCAAACTCTTTGTAGAGTCTGGTGATCCTTGGTCTGTGGGCCTGAATCTTCTCAAACAGCTTCTCCTTAATTCCCATAACAAACCTCCTTAAAAAATAGTAATTTTATTCACTTCAGGCACATTGCCTATTGAATTTTCCCTGATGCCAGAATATCTATAGCACTTTCATTAACCATTGTCAACAGTTTTAATAACTTAATCAGAATAAATTTGTTTTGTTAATTATAGATAACAATAAAATTTTTTATTAACAAATTAACTCAAACAAATAACGCAGTGGGTTTCAACTATTAAATATTGTCATCTATGCAATTATTAATAGATTTTTTATAGATTTTTTATTGACAATAAAACGGTTTTATGTATTATTAGCCGAGTAAAGTTTGAAAACTAAAGGCAAAAGATTGAAAAAAATTAGTTTTTCTAAATTATCCATTTTAACGATAACCATATCAACCCTGATTATAATTATAACCACAAGTCTTCTATGGGACTATTTTTCCTCAACGCTTATCGACAAAACAATCAATTTTATGGAAAATAATGTTCATTTAAAAAGGCTAGAGGTGCTTGAGAAAAACCTCGTTGATGATGCGATTCAACTTGCTAACTACACCTTCGATAGCAGCTTATACAAAATCAAAGAAACGCTTCGCCAAAGGGATTATTCAGCCTACATGACAGCATTAAACATTTATAATAAATATAAAGAAAAAGAGCCTATCAAAAACATCAAGCAGCGAATCATAGACTCAATAAAATATCGCGTAATAGATAAAGGAAAAGGCTATTTTTTTATCACAACACTCAACGGCATAAAAATCTTATCTCCCCAAAAAGAATTAATAGGCAAAAACCTTTTAAGTATTCCGAAATACGCCCCATCCATAAAACAGGAGCTTGCCGTTATAAAAACAAAAAAAGAGGGGTTTGTAGAGGGTAGGTTTTTTCACAACAACAAAATTGTAACTCGCATAGCCTATATAAAACTATTTAAACCGCTTGGCTGGTATATAGGCTGTGGACGTTTGCTTCCAAACTTTAAAGAGAGTACAGAAAAAGAGATATTAAAGGAATTTAAGCTTTCCTTTGGCTCGCTAAAAAAAACAAACCTGTTTGTAATAAAGCTTTCAGACAATTCAACCTGCCCGGCAAAGGTAATTTTTTACACAGACCCTGCATTTAAAGGCCATACATGCATAAAACCAGACGACAGCTACATAACCTATCCAAACAACAAACCGTGTATCAAGGATTGCCTAAAAAAATTACTAAATAATGGTAGCTTAACGGTAAAGCTCATCTATCCTTTCCACCCGAAACAGGATAGATTGAGAATTACACACCTGAGATACTTTAAAAGGCTAAACTGGATTGTTGGCGCCTGCTCACCAGTTCATATAAAAAGCGTTATAACTTTAAAAACAACCATACCCAACAATATTCGCAAGTTTTTTGTTTTCACAGTTGTTTTTTCCCTTTTTGTCGCTTTAATTGTATGGGTTTTAGCTATACTTCTGTTCATCTATAAACCTGTAAAAAACGACCTTAAAACCATAGAAAACTTTTTTAAATCGTATCGATTGAAAAGAAGGATAAACACTGACACCATAAATACAGAAGAGATTGCCGACATATCTCAGAAAATCAATACTTTGGTAGAAAAACTTGAAAAGAGAAATAGGGTATTAAAAAGCATAAATGAAACTTATCGTGCACTTGCATCAAACATGCCTGACTGCATGCTTATATTTGCCTTAGAAAACAACTCATACATAGTAAAAAATTTTAACATAGCAGCAAAAAACTCTCCTATGCTTGATGTAAACAAAAAACTGGCATCTGAGGTAACAAAAATAAACAACATCGACAAAATCCTAAAAGATGTTGACAAATACTCTGTATGTATAAACTTTTCAGCCATTATAGAAAACGAGATTTGTGATGTAAGGGTTTATAAACTATCTACTGGATATTTAGTAGGCTTGTTTAAAATAATCACAGAAAGAGTTAAGCTATTTAAATACCTCCAGCAGTCTAAAGCGCAACTTAGCGAGCTTATAAACAACATCAAAACGGGTATCATACTTGTCAACAGAAAAGGCGAAATTGTTTTATCAAATCACTTTTCAAAAGAGCTTTTAGGGTTTAAAGAAAAAATAAACATTGAAGAGATAGACCTACCTATAAGCCTAAAGGCAAAATTTGTAAAGGTTCTAAAAGATAGGGATATATGCGAGGGATGTCAGGTAAACTTAACCACAGCTGATGGCAAAAGTAAATGGTTCGATGTTTATACCTCAAAGATTACGCTCAACAACGAAAATTACATTATCATCTCATTTAACGACATAACGCAGCGATATATCAAAAGCAAACAGCTTGAGTATCTGAGTTTCCACGATACTTTAACAGGTCTATACAACAGGCATTACTTTGAAGAGGAGATAAAAAGATTGTTTAATAAACGCAGTTGGCCATTGGGATTGGTTTTACTTGATTTAAACGGTTTGAAAATTATAAACGACATTCTGGGTCACGAGATGGGCGATAGGCTTTTGAAAAAACTTGCCGAAATTCTATCAACATCTGCACGCTCTACAGATATAGTCGCACGAATTGGCGGGGATGAGTTTGCTGTTTTGATGCCCAATACAGATGAAAACGGCATAAAAAAATATTTAGAGAGGGTAAAAGAAAAAATAAAGAAAAACAACGATTTTGGTGATACATTCATCAGTGTATCGTGGGGATGGACTGTTTATTCGGGACAGTTTAAGTCATATGAAGAGCTATTTAGAGAAGCTGACAAACATATGTTTAAAGATAAATACTCTAAAGACAGAATTTCCCATCTAAAAGAAATTATCAAATGGACAGTTGAAACAAAGAAAGGCTCGATAGACAAAAAGCTTGAAGAGTATTTCCTAAATAGATAGCCCCTCCCATCGCAAAATCTTTCTTTTAAGTTCAATAGATTCAATAGATGGAGTATAGCCACCAATACCGTTTTTTGCCACTACCCTATGACATGGAACAACAAACACAAAACGGTTTTTCTTTAGCAGGTTCCCAACAAACCGTGCATAGGTGGGTTTTTTAAAAAGAACGGTGGCGACATCAGAGTATGCATAAACCTCGCCGATCTTTGTCTCAATAAGAAACTTATGAAGCAGTAACTCATTTCTACTTAAAAGATCCATATCAAGCAGAGTATAATCAAAACAGGAGAAATCCTTATGCAAAAAAATATACTCAAAAACTTTTTTTAAATCGCCTGTTAATGGAATGCCTTCTCTTTGGCTGCTAAATTTGATGGAGCAGATCTTTTTATTACAAAACTCAACTATCAACCAGCGCTCAAAAGGCGTGTCGATAAAAAATCTACTCAACAACGACCTTTATATGGTAGATACTTGCAACGGTATCCTCCTGAATCCTTTTTACCATATCTTCAAACTCATCGAAGGATACCTTTTTATATTCAACAAGCGGATCGCGCTGACCATAACCTCTTAAGCCCACAGCATCACGCAGATAATCCATATTTTTAAGATGCTCTCTCCAGTGCATATCAACAAGTTGAAGCATAATCTGCCTCTCAAGTTCCCTCATCTGATCTGAGCCTATAAGCTCCTCTTTTTGATTGTATTCATCAATCAGGCTTTTTTTGATATCCTCAATCAGCTTATCCCTTCTTTTTGTTTTTGCAATCTCGCCTGTGTCAATCTTAAATGTTCTATCAAATATTCGCCTCATCTCCTTGTTAAACCCATCCACATCCCAGTTTGTGGGGTCTATTTTCTCTGGAAGATATACATCGGCTACATCATCAACAATAGACTCTATGTAGCTTAAAATATCGTCTTTTAACTCAACACCTTCAAGTATGCTTCGCCTTTGTTGATAGATCACCTGCCTTTGTTTATTCATAACATCGTCATACTCAAGCAGGTTTTTCCTGATATCAAAGTTATAAGCCTCAACCTTCTTCTGGGCATTCTCAATGGCACGCGTAATCATCTTGTTTTCTATTGCCTCACCCTCTTCAACGCCCAATTTGTCCATCAAAAGCTTGATTCTTTCCGATCCAAAAATCCTCAACAGGTCATCTTCAAGCGATAAAAAGAACCTTGATTCACCAGGATCACCCTGCCTGCCCGATCTTCCTCTAAGCTGGTTGTCTATACGCCTTGATTCATGCCTTTCTGTGCCCAAAATAAACAATCCGCCCAATTTTTTGCTGTCTTCTGTTAGCTTTATATCCACGCCCCTACCTGCCATATTGGTGGCAATTGTTACCCTGCCAACCTCACCAGCATGGGCTATGATTTCTGCCTCCTTTTCATGATGCTTTGCGTTTAAAACCGCATGCGGTATTCTTTTTTTAACAAGGATTTTGTGCAGCTCCTCGGATTTTTCCACACTTGTTGTGCCAACAAGAACCGGCTGACCTTTTTTATGTCTTTCCTCTATCTCTTTTATGATGGCGTTGATCTTCTCTTTATGGGTTTTAAACACCAAGTCGTTATGGTCTATTCTTCTTATCGGCTTATTTGTTGGTATAACAACAACATCAAGATTGTATATCTCTTTAAACTCCCTGGCCTCTGTTGCGGCAGTTCCTGTCATTCCTGCAAGTTTTTCATACATTCTAAAGTAGTTTTGAAATGTAATCGATGCAAGCGTTTGAGATTCCTTCTGAATTCTTAAATGCTCCTTTGCCTCAATCGCCTGATGCAGACCGTCTGAGTAGCGTCTATCGGGCATCAATCTACCGGTAAACTCATCAACAATAATAGCCTTACCATCTTTAACTATATAATCTTTGTCCCGCTCATATACAGCATGAGCCTTAAGCGACTGATTCACCATATGGAGAATCTCAATATTTTCTATATCATACAGGTTTTTTATACCTAAAATCTTCTGGATCTTTTCAACGCCTGAATCGGTTAAGACGGCATTTTTTGCCTTTTCATCTACCTCATAATCCTCAGGCTTCAATTGCCTGACAGCCTTATCAATTTTGTAATACATTGAGGATGGCTTATCTGCAACACCAGAGATAATAAGCGGTGTTCGTGCCTCATCAATCAAAATCGAGTCCACCTCATCGACGATGGCGTAGTAAAATTCCCGCTGAACATAATCATCAAGCGAAAAACTCATATTATCCCTTAAATAATCAAAACCAAACTCACTGTTTGTGCCGTATGTTATATCCGCCTGATACGCTTCTTTTCGTGAACAGGCAACAAGCTTTGTCGTGAACTTTTCTTTATCATCCCATTCAACTAAAAACGACTTGTTCTGCTGCTGAATAACACCCACACTCAAACCCAAAAACAGATAGATAGGCCCCATCCATAAGGCATCCCTTTTGGCTAAATAATCGTTAACCGTAACAAGATGCACGCCGCGGCGGGTTAGGGCATTTAACACAAGCGGTAGTGTTGCAACAAGCGTTTTACCCTCGCCTGTTTTCATCTCTGCAACCATGCCTTTATGCAAAACATATCCACCAATTAGCTGAACATCAAAATGACGCATATTAAGCGTGCGTCTGGCTGTTTCTCTTGTTAGTGCAAAGCTTTCAACCAAAATATCATCAAGATTACCCTTGGATTGATATCTATCTTCAAGCTTTTTCAACTCTTCCTTAATCTGTTCATCACTTAAAGACTTTGCCCAGGCTTCTTTATCGTTAATCTTATTCACATAAGGTTGAATAGACTTCAAAACCCTATCATTTTGAGTTCCAAAGATCTTTTTAAGCACTCCAGATATCATTTTCACTCCTCAAAAACATAGTCTGCCAAATATTAGTGTAGATCGCCTAAAAAATCAATAAAAAAGCTTGACATTAACAGTTAAAAAAACTAAAAATTTAAAAATAGTTAGAGGATTTGCAATGAGAAAGATTTATCTTATCGTTGTTATTTTTACAGGTCTCTTTACTCAATTATGTTTTGCTTTTAATAGAAATATTGGATATGTTGGTACATTCTGGGGATTGGAAGTAAAAAATTTTAATATAAGCGCTTCAGATTTAAAAGTCGGCAGCAAACTTCATGCATCTTTTGAAATCACAAATATAACAAAACACCTTATAAAAACAGGGAAATACGGCTTCTTTATTGCCTGTAGAAATCCTGATGGCAAAAACAGGGATTTTGGCCACACATATAAAAGCAAGTTTATCAAACCTCACCAGACAGTTAAAATCTCAGCCACTATCAAGATAAATAAAGCTGGTAGATGGATATTCTGGCCAGACATAAGCTTTCCTGCAGGGCACTGGGGACCGTATCAATGGAGAGCCATCACACTAAACTTTTCAGAACACAGGAACAATAAAAACAAACACCATAAGAAAAATAAAAAACAACCCTCTGTATTAAATATTTCACCCCCTTATCTAAACTGTTCTGGTTGGAGAAAAACAATAAATCCCGGGAGAGGCTCAAGAGCTTTATACTTTTGCAATTACAATACAGGTTATTTAGGAATATTAGATCAGGCAATTCTTGGAGGTTCAACATCTGAGGCTACGCAGTACATTTATTTCAATTCACCAAAAAACGGCAAAGTAAAAGTAACTGCAACAATATATTATACAGGTGGTACAAAGGTTGTTGGTTTAGGAGCTTTTGCTGGATTAAAAGTAACCGCTCGATACAAATCTCATTACAAGCAAAAAACAGTAATACCTGGATTAAACTACCAGATAGCAGCAGGAAAAATTATTGATCTGGTACTACTTGCAGCGCCAGGTATTTCAAAACCAAGAGATGTCGAAGAAGCATTAGAAATGCTTGATACAATAAACAATGTAAAATCCCTATTGGAGGGCATGCAAGAACTCTACAGAGCAAAAAAAGCCAAAAAAATAACATACATATTTTACATAAATGCTCATAAAGGAGGAAATATTGTAGGCATTGGGTTAAGGGGCAATTGTTCGGGTGTTGTAACTGGTTCAAGTTTTGTTATTACTTCAGCACAGCTTATAAATGTAAGAATTGATTTTAGATGAAAAAATTAATTTTTATACCGTTTCTTCTACTTTTAACCTACCCTGTAGGAGCAAAAGATTTTACTTTTACAATACCAAATAAAAATACAACATGGATCGAAGGGCACAGCTACACTATAAAATGGCACTCAACCATAAAAGACAAAATATGTTTAGGCATCTTAATAGGAGGAAAAGATAAAGGTTTTGTCAACAATTGCAACACACCTGCTACAAAAGGCAGTTTCACTGTAAAGATACCTTCAGGATTTGTGAGCGGATTCGGTATTCCATCAAGTAATCTTTGCAGGGTTGCAGCGTGTCTTGTTTCAAAACCAATAGAGTGTTTCTATAGCAATTACTTTACAATTTCTGCCTTTAAGCCACCCAAAATAGACAACTGCACAAAAGCCATTAAAGACTTTTTTGGTTTTCTCAATCACAAACAATTTAAAAAAGCCTACTCCATGCTCTCTTTTGCAGATTATGTTATGACAGACTGCAATGGTGAAAAAATCCATTTTCCTGCTGCAGGTGATTTTGAGGCGTTTAAAAATAGATTTTCTAAAACAGTAGAGATAGAAAAAATAGAGGATATGACAGATAAAGACACAATATGCAGTGCTCTATCAACAGTTGGCATAAAAACCTTTAAAGTTAGATTAATCTACACCGACTCCCATACAACCCAAACACTATACTTATACCTTTCAAAGGATACAAACAACGACTGCAGAATAGTTAATATATCATCGAATCCTTAATAATTAATTAAAAGCACACATCTAAATGTAAAAGTTAAGTAATTTATAAATTTAGTGACATGGATAAAAATTTATGATAATAAAGTTTTAACAAATTCTAAGGAGGTGTTTTATGAGAAAGCTCTTTTTAAGGCTTTTAGCAGCTTTGCTTTTGGTAAGCTTTATCAGTCTGCCGTCGTTTGCCATCTCTAAAAAAAGTTATGTCATCATCGGCACGACAGATAAGATTACCTCATTAGATCCAGCAAAGGCTTACGATTATCTTTCTGACAACATTCTTCAAAACATCGGTGCAGGATTGGTAAAGTATATTCCAGGCACAACAAAGATTGTCCCAGATCTTGCAAAAAAATGGAAGGTTTCAAAAGACGGTTTAACCTACACATTTTACTTAAAAAAAGGCCTTAAGTTCTCAAACGGTGATCCAATCAATGCCGAAGCTTTTAAGTATTCCTTAGACAGGGTTATTAAACTTAAACAGGATCCATCATTTTTGCTTGCTGATGTTCTAAAGAGCGTTGAGGTTGTAAACGATTATGAGTTTAAAATCCACCTAAAATACGCCTTTGCACCGTTTATAAGCATTTTAGCCTTCCCTGTATCCTATCCGGTCGATCCAAAGGTATACCCTTCAGATAAGGTCTATGATGGAATGCCTGTATCAAGCGGTCCATACATGGTTAAAAAATGGGTAAGAGGTCAGCAGATTGAATTTGTAAGGAACCCTTACTATCACGGCAAAAAGGCAAAAACACCAATCATTCTTTTAAAACTTTACAGAAACGCAAACACTCTGTATATCGCACTTCTAAATGGTGAGATCGATGTTGCATATAGAACGCTACTGCCACAACAGTTTGCCAAGATTCAGAAAAACAAAAATTTTGTTGCTTTAGTGGGTCCAAGTCCATTTATCAGAGAGATTGTTTTCAATGTAAAACAGAAACCTTATGGAAACACAGCTATAAGAAAAGCCTTCTCTTATGCAATAGATAGAAACCAGATAGTTAAAGATGTTTTCAGCGGCCAAGTAGATCCACTCTACACATTGATTCCTAAAGGCATGTGGGGACACAAAAATACATTCCCCAAATACAACCTCAAAAAAGCAATTAAAATGTTGAAGAAACTGGGCTACAGCAAAGAAAAACCTCTCAAGATAACCCTGTGGTATAGCCCATCACACTACGGCTCAACAGAGGCTGCATTAGCATTAACAATAAAAAATCAACTTGAAAAAACAGGTCTTGTAAAATGCCAGCTAAAATCTGCAGAGTGGGCAACATACACAGATTACTACTTCAACGGCGTTATGGGCATGTTCCTGCTTGGCTGGTATCCAGACTACTTTGATCCAGACGACTACATGTGGCCATTTTTGGCAAGCAGCGCAAGTCCATCTATGGGTTGTTTCTATTCAAACAAAACAGTGGATAAACTACTCTCAAAAGCCAGACAGGTCACAGACAAAAAGGAAAGAGAAAAAATCTATGAAAAAGTTCAGAAAATACTTGCAGAAGAGGCTCCTTATATTCCACTCTTCCAGGGTAAAAAAGAATTGTATCAAAACCCAACATAAAGGGAATTTTACTTGACCCTGTTCAGATTTTCCGCTATTATCTGCTCTACAAAGAATAAGGGCTAAAGGGGGTTTATCCCCCTTTTTATTTTGCCCTTTGTCTGGGAGGAAAAAGCCATGAAAAGCTACATCTTAACAAGGGTATTTTTATCCATCCCTATGGTTTTAATCATTTTAACAATAGTATTTTTTGTTTTGAGGGTGCTTCCTGGAAACCCTGTTTTAGCCATGCTTGGACCAAAAGCGCCACCATCTGTTGTAAAGGCAATGGAGCATCAGATGGGGCTGGATAAACCTATCCTTGTCCAATATGCGGATTATCTAAAAAACATTGCAAAAGGTGATTTTGGCAGATCTACAGTCACATCGATGCCTGTTTTAAAAGAGCTCATGCAGAAATTCCCGGCAACATTGGAACTAACAATATTTGCCATGATAGTTGCCGTATTTATAGGAATTTTCTATGGAACCTATGCAGCTTACCATTTAGGCGGTCCGCTTGATCTATCGGCGCGCATCTACTCGATTTTTGTATATTCATTTCCCGTATTCTGGTTTGGATTGATGCTGCAGTTAATTTTTGGTGTTTGGTTGCACTGGCTGCCTGTTTCTGGTGAATCATCGCCTTTTATGACCCCCGATCCCATCCGCACAGGACTTTATGTTGTGGATGCAATAATAAACGGTCAATGGGATGTTTTAAAAGATGCCCTTATGCATCTAATACTCCCATCAATCACACTGGGGGTTGTAATATCGAGTATATTTGTAAGAATGGTTAGATCCAATGTTGTTTTAACGCTTTCTGCTCAATACACCACCGCAGCAAGGGCAAGGGGCGTCAAAGAAAAAACGGTTCTGTTTAAACATGCATTAAAAAATGCCCTACCACCCATTCTCACCATCATGGGTTTGCAATTTGCCCTGCTGCTTGGGGGTGCAGTTTTGACAGAGGTCACATTCTCCTGGCCAGGTATAGGCAGTTATCTTGTATCAAGGATACATGCAAGGGATTTCCCCGCTATTCAGGGAACAATCGTGTTTTTTGCAATATTTGTTGCGATAATAAGCATTCTTGTTGATGTAATAAACGCCTGGATAAACCCGCGAGTGAGGTATTGATAATGGTAAAAAACGCCAATCAAATGGTATCAGCCCGTTTTTCATCCTTTATAAAAGACCTGCTTGGAGATTCAAGTGGCATAATGGCTTTAATTGGTGGAGGTCTTCTTATAATCTTTATCGTTATGGCAATCTTTGCACCCATGATAGCACCTTATAATCCTATTCAGCCCTCTGGTACCCCACTTCAGCCACCCAATATTCACCATTTAATGGGAACAGACAACCTGGGCTATGATGTTTTTAGTCGTTTCATTTACGGATCAAGAATGGCTTTAACAATAGCACTTATTGCAACAGCCATAGCTGCAGCTATAGGTATTCCACTTGGTTTGATTACAGGCTATGCAGGTGGCATACTGGATAGGGTTATGACAATGATAATGGATTCTGTTTATACATTTCCCGGATTGATACTTGCAATAGCAATAGCTGCGGTGCTTGGACCGGGTATTATTAACATCTCACTATCGATAGCCGTTGTCTATATTCCAACATACTACAGAGTGATACGCTCACAGGTAGCCAGTGTAAAAAATGAACTGTATGTAGAAAGTGCTAAATCGATTGGCGCAGACACAATATCGATTATCTTCAGATACATACTTCCCAATGTTTTACCTTCTATTATTGTCGTGCTTTCCATGAATATAGCAGATGCGATCATGACAGAGGCTGGGCTTAGCTTTCTTGGTCTTGGCATCACACCTCCAACACCCGATTGGGGGTACGACCTTGCAAACGGTCAGCAGTTTATCATATCAAACCAGTGGTGGATGGCTTTCTTTCCTGGCGTAGCAATTATCTTAATAGTGCTTGGTTTTAGTATGTTTGCAGAAGGCTTAAACGAATACTTCAATCCAAACATCGGGGAGAAACGGTAATGCTGTTGAGTATAGAAAATTTTTCAATCAACTATAAAACAAGAAAAGGCGTTGTTAGTGCTGTTAAGGATGTAAACCTAACGATTCAACAGCAGGAGAGCGTGGGCATTGTGGGAGAGTCAGGCTGTGGAAAATCCACCTTAGGAACAGCTATTTTAAAGCTTCTACCAAAAAATGCTCAAACTATTGGGGCTATAAATTTTGAAGGCAAAAATCTAATAACACTGAAGGATGAACAGATAAGAAAAATAAGAGGCAAAGATATAGCAATGATTTTTCAGGATCCCATGACAAGCCTCGATCCAATTATGAGAATAAGGGATCATTTTTTTGAGCTGTTCAGGGTGCACAATCCCGATATGAAAAAAGAAGAGATGATAAAGATAGCATCTGAATCATTGGAATCAGTAGGTGTTGACCCAAAAAGATTGGATAACTACCCCTTTGAATTCAGCGGCGGTATGCGCCAGAGGGTTATGATAGCAATAGCCATATCGCTAAAACCAAAACTCTTAATAGCCGATGAGCCCACAACTGCGCTGGATGTTGTGGTACAGGAGCAGATTATGCAGGTGCTCAACAAACTCAAAGAAACGATGAAAATGTCAATCATGCTGATTACACACGATATGGGTATAGTGGCTCAACTTGCTCAGAAGGTTGCCGTTATGTATGCGGGTCATCTTGTTGAATTTGCTGAGGTTAAAGAACTGTACAACAAACCACTACATCCATACACGCAACTGCTTTTAAAATCCATACCAAACATAAAAATAGATGATATGGATCTAAAGTATATTGAAGGCTCTCTTCCAGATTTAAAAAACCCACCCAAGGGATGCAGGTTTTATCCGCGATGCCCGTTTGCAAAGGAAAAATGCTCTCTTGAGGAGCCACCCGATATAACAATCGATAACAGAAGGGTAAAATGCTGGTTGTATGAGGAGAAAAATGGATAGTCAGGTAATAGTAAAGGTTGATAATCTTTCAAAGGAGTTTGAGCTAAAAAGACCCTGGCTTGAGGCGATATTCAAACGAGAAAAACCTATAGTAAAAGCTGTGGATAATGTTTCTTTTGAGATCAAAAAAGGTGAAACATTGGGTGTTGTAGGTGAATCAGGCAGTGGCAAAACAACATTGGGCAGAACAATTATAAGACTCGTTGAGCCTACCAGAGGCTCTATATTCTTTGATTCCTACTACATAGAAAAACTCTCAAAAGAACAGCTAAAAAAAGCCCGAAGAGACTTTCAGATTATATTTCAGGATCCAATGGCAAGTTTAAACCCCTACATGAGCGTGGGCCAGACAATCTCCCATCCACTTGAAATCCATACAAACCTCTCAAGAGGGCAGATAAAGCAGAAGGTTTTAGAGATACTTGAATTGGTAAATCTATCGCCAGCTGAGGATTTCTACAATCGCTACCCTAAATATCTATCAGGTGGCCAAAGACAGAGGGTTGTCATTGCACGAGCTCTTATTACAAATCCCAAATTTGTCGTGGCAGATGAGCCCACAGCCATGTTAGATGTTTCTGTCCGCTCTCAAATATTAAAACTCATGATAAACCTAAAAAAGGAGCTAAAACTCACATATCTTTTTATTACACACGACCTTGCGAGTGCCAAGTATATCTGCGATAGAATTGCCGTTATGTATTTAGGCAGTATCGTAGAGATTGCAAAAACATACGATATATTCACAAATCCGCTGCATCCATACACAAAAATACTGCTAAGCTCTATACCTGTACCCGATCCAAATATAAAAAGGGAAAAAATCCTACCCAAAGGTGAAATACCCTCAGCTACAAAAATTCCATCGGGTTGCAGATTCCATACACGCTGTCCATTTGCAAAAGATAAGTGCTCTAAAGTAGAGCCAGCTTTAAAAGAGGTTGAAAAAGGTAGGTTTGTTGCCTGCCACTATGTTTAATGGAAATAAGGAGAGGTTAACCTCTCCTTATGATGCTTTTTTTCTCAATCTATCATAAAGGCGAGATATAAGGCGGGATGCTTTGTTGTCGTGAATAACGCCCTTGGTTGCAATCTTTCGAATAATCCTTTCTGCTTCTACAAGCTGCTGCTTGATCTTCTCCTGGTCGGTTTCAGTGTCGATAATCATCCTTGTTTTTTTAAGGATGTTCTTTAGCCTTGTCCTGTAAGCCTTGTTTCTTGCGTATCTTTTTTTATTCTGCCTTGCCCTTTTAATTGCAGATTTGTGATTTGCCACAGACACCTCCTCCTTTTCAAATTTGCTGATTTTAATTACCATAATGAGAAACCAAAGTCAAATTTTTAACG
Source organism: Hippea jasoniae (assembly GCF_000744435.1). Taxonomy (NCBI): domain Bacteria; kingdom Pseudomonadati; phylum Campylobacterota; class Desulfurellia; order Desulfurellales; family Hippeaceae; genus Hippea; species Hippea jasoniae. The sequence goes on along the minus strand of NZ_JQLX01000010.1, from coordinate 69,322 downwards.
ATTTTATAAATTGATTAGATTTAATGCATTATTTACATTTTTTGTGGATTATTTTTATATATTTCATAATATTTTCTAAAATAGAGACTTGAAAATTACAGAAAAAGGAGTATTGTTAGCACTCGAGAATGATGAGTGCTAACAAAAAGTAAAGGGAGGTGAGTAAGATGGCATTCAAACCACTGATGGATAGGGTTCTGGTAGAACCGCAGGATTTAGAACAGAAAACTGAGTCCGGTATTATTATTCCAGACACAGCCAAAGAGAAACCACAGCAGGGCAAAGTTATAGCAGTGGGTGATGATGTAGAGGTTGTAAAAGAGGGCGATGTTGTCGTATTTGAAAAGTACGCTGGTAACGAAATCAAGATCGACGACAAGAAGTATGTAATTCTAAAAGAAGACGAAATCTTGGGAAAATTCGAGTAAAAGGGAGGTGAGAAGATGACTGCAAAGATCCTGGAGTTTGGTGATAGCGCAAGAGAATCTATAATGAGAGGTGTCAATAAATTAGCAGACGCCGTTGCCGTTACAATGGGTCCAAGGGGTAGAAATGTCGTAATAGACAGAAGATTTGGAAGCCCAACAATCACAAAAGACGGTGTTACAGTTGCAAGGGAGATTGAATTAAAAGACCCATATGAGAATATGGGTGCTCAGCTTGTCAAAGAGGTAGCAAGCAAGACAAGCGATGTAGCAGGTGATGGTACAACAACAGCTACAGTTTTGGCCAGGGCTATCTTCAGAGAAGGCCTAAGAAATGTTACAGCTGGTGCAAATCCTATAGAAATCAAAAGGGGAATCGATAAGGCTGTTGATGCTGTAGTTGAAGAGCTCAAAAAAATCTCCAAAGAGGTTACAGATAAAAAACAGATCGCTGAGGTTGGCACAATCTCCGCAAATAACGATACAGAGATCGGAAACATCATTGCAGATGCAATGGATAAAGTTGGCAAAAACGGTGTCATCACAGTTGAAGAGGCAAAAGGCACAGAGACAACGCTTGAGCTTGTTGAGGGTATGAGGTTTGACAGGGGGTATCTATCTCCATACTTTGTAACAAACCCAGACAAGATGATTGCAGAGCTTGAGGATGCATTTATCGTAATCACAGACAAAAAAATCAGCTCAATGACAGAGTTCTTGCCACTTGTTGAAAAGATAGCAAAAACCGGCAGACCGTTCCTTGTAATTGCTGAAGAGGTTGAAGGTGAGGCTTTGGCAACATTAGTCGTCAACAAACTCAGAGGCACATTGCAGTGCTGCGCAGTAAAGGCTCCCGGTTTCGGTGATAGAAGAAAAGAGATGCTCAGAGATATAGCAATCCTCACAGGTGGTCAGGTAATCAGCGAAGAGACCGGTATGAAATTCGACGCTGTAGATATAGATGTATTGGGTAGAGCAAAGAAGATAATCGTTGACAAAGAGAATACAACAATCGTTGATGGTATGGGCTCCAAAGAGGAGATTCAGGCAAGAATTAAGCAGATCGATGCTCAGATTGAGCAGTCCACAAGCGAATACGACAAAGAGAAATTAAGAGAAAGAAAAGCTAAATTAGCAGGCGGTGTTGCAATCATCAAGGTAGGTGCTGCAACAGAAACAGAGATGAAAGAGAAAAAAGCAAGGGTTGAAGATGCTCTGAATGCTACCAAGGCAGCTGTTGAGGAAGGTATCGTGCCCGGTGGTGGTGTAGCTCTTCTGAGATGCCAGAGTGCACTTGACAACTTAAAAGGTGAAAATGAGGATCAGGATATCGGCATAAGGATTATAAGAAAAGTGCTTGAGGAACCTGCAAAGGTTATAGCAAACAACGCAGGATTTGAAGGTTCAATTGTAATCAACAAGATCAGAGAAAACAGCGATGTAAGCTACGGATTCGATGCAAGAAACGGTGAATATGTAAACATGTTTGAAAAAGGTATCATCGACCCAACAAAGGTAGAAAGAACTGCTATCCAGAATGCAGCCAGTGTTGCTGGTTTGATGCTAACAACAGAAACATTGATTACAGATGATCCGAAAGAGAAGGAGAAAGAAGAAAGGGCAATGGCTGGTGCTGCTGGCGCTGGTGGAATGTATTAAAATTCTCACCTCCTTTAGAAATAACCACCCCTGGCGACCCTTCGTCAGGGGTTTTTTTATTTACAAAACCTTTTATTTTAAAAACGGATTGAATTGCCTTTCATGGGCTATGGTTGTAGATTTTCCATGACCGGGATAAACAACCGTATTATCGGGTAGCTTGAGTAGTTTTTGCAGGCTTTCAAATAATGCATCTCTATCAGAGTGAGGCAGGTCCCACCTGCCGACAGATTCATAAAACAGCGTATCGCCGCTAAAAAGCAGATTGTGTTTTGAATTATACAAACAGATAGAACCCGGTGAATGACCTGGAGTTTCTATAACCTCTAAAATCTCATTACCAATCTCAATAATGTCACCGTCTTTAAGAAGAGTATCAGGTGCAGGAGATGGAGGCTGATTTTTACCAAACAACACCATGGCATCGACATGGGATTTTAGAAGTAGTTCTTTGTCGTTTTTGCCTATAGCAAGGGGAATATCGTATTTTTCTTTAAAATAGGCGTTTGCCCCTACATGATCAAAGTGACCATGCGTATTAACAATAACAACAGGTTTTATACTGTTTTTTGTAATAACATCATCTATTTTTTCAGCCTCATCACCGGGATCGATTATCGCAGCCTTTTTTGTGGCATCACAAACAAATATATAACAGTTTTCTTCCAATTCCCCAACAACTACAGTTAAAACCATAATAAACAAAAAAGCCCCTGCTACTTAAAGCAGGGGCATAAATTACAAAATTTATTAGCCAAATTTGTAGGCTACGCCAAAACCGCCCCGTGGGTATTTCCATGTAATGTAATCACAGGCTATTCTGCATGTGCCGCATTCAACGCAGGCATCGTAGTTAATGGATATCTTCTGCTCTTTTTCATCCCATGCATAAACACTTGCAGGGCAAACATAGGTGCACTGCTTCTTCTGGCATGTTTTACAGACCTCTGGATCTGATATACCTAAATGGCTGTATTCATGATCAACATTGTATCCAACAAGGTAGAGTTTATCCTCAATTCTTAACTTCTTCATCTCAATTTCCTCCAAATTGTAAACATATCTTTAGCCAGATTGATATAACCAAACCTGCTCTTAAGCTCATCCTTGATCTTTCTAAACTTCTCAGGTTTTGGTGTACCATCAACAGTATAAATCTCTGCCATAGCATCGATGATAAACTGAGGATAATCTGTAAGCAGGTATCTTTTCTCCTCAAGCAACTCAGGCACATTCTTGTAGAATTTCAAATCCTTCAAAACATACATCTCTTCCAATTTATCCTGATACCTTGAAAGCATCCTCTCGGAGAAATCATTGGCATCCTTTGCTTCAAGGTATGTTTTTGCCGCTGCCTTTCCACTCTCGATAGCAAGGTTTGAACCCTCTCTGTGGATGCTATCAACAAGCATTGCAGCATCACCACAAACCATAAAGCCATCGGTGTAGAGCTTTGGAACGCTGTAATATCCACCCTCAGGAATCATGTGTGCAAGGTATTCCTTCGTATCGCCGCCCTCAATAAGAGGTAATACCGATGGATGGGATTTAACCTTTTCAAGCAAGTCGTTTGGATTCATGTGGTGATCGATTAAATCCTTAATAATGGCGCCAACACCGATAGAAACAGATGTTTTGTTTGTGTAAATCCATGCCATAGCCTCAATGCCTTCAAAAAACGGTCCAGTAAGCTCAATTGTAACACCCTCTGAAGGATCTACAACACCAAACCTATCGTTAACCTCTTTTTCGTTTAAACCTATAATCTCCTTTGTTGCCACAGCCACCTTTTCAGGTGTAATCTTCTTTCTTAAGCCCAACGACCTTGCAAGGAAGGATTGTACACCGTCAGCTGCAATAACAACATCGGCATACAAATCACCCTCAGGTCTATCGGTTCTTACACCAACAACCTTGCCTTCCTCAACAATCGGTTCAACAACAACTGTTTCATTAATCAATAATGCTCCAGCCTCAACAACCTTTTTTGCAAACCACTTATCAAAATGTGCCCTGAATACACTGAAGCAGTTATAAGGCTCTTTGTTATGCTTCTGAGTTCTTATACCCATATTAAAATGGGACTCCTCATCTAAAAGCCACATTCTCTGCTCAATAATATGTCTTTCAAGGGGAGCCTCTTTGTAGAATTCAGGGATTAGATCATCCATGGGCTTCCTGTATAAAATTCCGCCCATGACATTTTTAGCGCCGGGGAATTTTCCCCTTTCGATAATAATTACATTTACACCGGCTTTTGCCAGAACATAGGCTGCAGACAAACCTGCAGGACCAGCACCAACAACTATAACATCAAAATCTTTTTTTCTCATTTTGCTCTCCTTTTAAGCCTTTCCCAGTTTTTCCTTAAACATTTTTGTCATTTTCGGAAGAACCTCTAACACATCGCCAACAATACCGTATGTGGCTATTTCAAAGATTGGGGCATCGGGGTCTTTGTTTATTGCTATAATAATCTCTGATGATTTCATACCCGCCTGATGCTGAATAGCACCAGAAATGCCGCATGCAATATAGATCTTTGGATGGACAGTCTGACCGGTCTGCCCAACCTGTCTTGTCTGGGGAGCCCATCCTTCCTGAACAGCCTTTCTGCTTGCTGCCCATGTACCGCCCAATACATCAGCAAGTTCCTGAACAAGTTTCATGTTTTCCTTTGCTCCCATTCCAAAGCCACCGGATACAATAATATCGTAGAATCCAAGATTGACCTTATCACCCTCTTCAACGATCTTTTCAACGATCTTTTTAAGGTATTTTGATTTATCAAATTCAAATTTCTCTTTTATAACCTCACCTTTAACAGGTGCCTCAACAGCTTTATAAACGCCCGGCCTTGATGTTGACATCTGAGGCCTGTTGTCTGGGCAGAAAATCGTAGCCATCAGGTTTCCGCCGAATGTAGGTCGTGTCATCAACAGGTTCTTTGTTTTTGGATCGATATCAAGAGCTGTTGTATCAGCTGTAAGACCTGTCTGTAAAACCGTAGCAATTGTTCCAGCTAAATCCCTTCCTAAAGTCGTAGCACCGATAAGCACAACCTCTGGTTTATACTTTTCAATCATGTAAACAATAGAATCCCTGTAAGGCTCTGTCATGTAATCTTTCAGGAAGGGATCCTCGATAATGAAAAACTTCGTTGCGCCGTATTTAAATATCTCATCTTTGAACTGCTCAACCTTGTCACCCACAGTAAAGGCATGCACCTCGCAGTCAAGGTCTTTTGCCAACTCCCTTGCCTTACTCAATAGCTCCAAAGAAACATGAGCTACCTCACCGTTCTCATATTCAATAAAAACCCATATATGCTTATACTTGCTAATATCTTGTTTAATCATCTTTCTACCCTCACCTTAGCTTACTTTTCCCATTTCTTTCAAAACGGGAGCTATTTTTTCATAGAGTGTGTTTAAGATATCATCCAGACTATCGCCCTCTATCATCTCTCCTTTTTCCCTCTTGGGAGGCGTGAATGCCTTTTTAACCTTTGTTGGTGAATTTTTCAAACCGCAGTATGAGGCATCTATTTCCATATTTGATGAATTAAGCACAGCAACCTTGCTTCTTGCTGCCTTGATAAGGTAAGGTAGAGGAGCAAAACTCAATGTATTGAGTTCCTCTTCAACGGTCAAAAAGCACGGCATAGGAACTTCTATTACTTCCCTACCACTTTCAACCAATCTTTCAACAACCATCGTTTTCTTCTCAGGATCAACCTTCTTGATGTCTATAACATAGGTAACAAGTGGAACATTGAACCGTGTGGCAATACCGGGACCTGTCTGGGCAGTATCACCATCGATTGCCTGTTTTCCAGCCCAGAAAATATCTACAGGGCCTTCTTCTTCAATAATCTTTTTAGCACCAGCCCACAAAGCATAACTTGTTGCAAGCGTATCAGATCCTGCAAAAATCCTATCACTTAAAAGATAAGCGTTGTCTGCACCCATGGATAAAGCCTCTTTTAAAGCATCCTCAGCCATGGGTGGACCCATACAGATAACAGAAACCTTTCCACCAAATTCATCTCTAATCCTGACTGCTGCCTCAATGGCGTGTTTATCAAACGGGTTGATAATAGCAGGGACACCTTCCCTGATAAGGGTACCTGTCTCATAATCAACCCTGACCTGAGCAGCATCAGGCACCTGCTTAATAAAAACTAAAGAGTGCACTTGAGCCTCCTTTCAACAAAAATCTTATTATCTTCTTAGCCGCTATATTTATTACCATAATAGAAAAATAAGTCAAGTGCTTAAATACAAGCCTTTTAAGCAACATCTAACAATTTAAATTTGACAATTAAATATTAAGAGATTATTATAAAGAAAAATAATTTCTCAGGGGGGATTAAAGCAGATGGGAGTAGTAGGAATAAGTAGTTTGATATTTGTAGCATATTTTGTTCTTACAACAGTTGCATATTTCTTTTTAAAGAGCATATTTTATATTGCATTTGCCGTTTTATCGATAGGATTTTTTGGTATCTTTTTAGTCTACTACTACAAAACCTTCATTAAACCTATCAAAAATCTAAACAGTTTCTGTTCAAAAAACCTCTGCTCAACATACAATTTAACAGACAGGCTACCGCCTGCTCCAAAAGAACTTGGCTTTTTTAACCTTGCAAACGGATTGATTGCAAATGTTCAGGAAGCCCTTAAAAAAACCTTGGCGACCGCGAATAAGGTGGCCGTTCAGGCAGCAAAAGTATCATTTAACGCTCAGAAAATCTCAGGTAATGTCAAAAAAGAAGCAGAAGGCATGGAAGATATAAACAATACAATGGATGACATCAAAGAAACAATAAACAGCGTATCAAGAAACATCACAAACACCTCAGAATTCATGCAAAAGGTCAACGATCTTGCAAGGGAAGGCTCAAGTAAAGCAGAACTTGCCATCCAGAAAATCGAAGATATAGCTGACGAGACACAGAAAAACGCAGAGATGATGAAAAATCTTGGATCATCATCTGAGGAGATAGGCAAAATCGTTGATGTAATAAATGAAATAACCGATCAAACGGCTTTATTATCCTTAAATGCAGCCATAGAGGCAGCACGAGCCGGTGAGGCTGGTAGAGGATTTGCTGTTGTGGCTGATGAAATCAGAAAATTAGCCGACAAAACAGCCCATTCCACCGACCAGATCAGGCAGATCGTTCAAAAAACCCAATCAGAAACACAAAAAACAATAGATGCAACACTCAGATTAATAGACAGGGTTGCAGAAGGTAAAGACTTAATAAAAACAGCATCGGATGCTTTAATAGAAATAGCAAACGGTGTATCAGAGGCAAGTAGAATGATAGAGGATGTTGCAGCTGCAGCAGAGGAGCAATCATCAGCCATAGATATGATCTCCCAAAGGATAGAGGAGATGGCTGAAGATGTTGCAAAAAGCGCAAACAGAATAGAAACAATCAAAGAAAACACCTATCAAATTTCAAAAACCGCAGAAGATCTGTTTACATTTATGATAAAATTTAGAACTGGCTCATACATCGATAAAGTATATGAACTGCTGCGCAATGCCAAAGAGGAGATAGAAAAAACATTTGAAGATGCTGTAAAAAATGGCATTATCAGCTCTGCCGATCTATGGGATAGAAACTATGTTCCCATTCCAAATACAAACCCCCAGAAATATAAAACCCGTTTTACAGATTTTACTAAAAAGTATATCCAGCCGATAGAGGACAAATACCTGAATATGGATCCCAATTTTAAATTCGTTGTTTTGGTTGATAACAATGGATACCTGCCGGCCCATAACACCATTTACGACAAACCTTTAACCGGGGATTACGAAAAAGACCTCGTTGGTAACCGCTCGATGAGAATATTTAATGACCCAACAGGGCTTGCAGCTGCAAGAAATACAAATCCCGTGCTATTGCAAACCTATATGCGCGATACAGGTGTTGTAATGAACGACATCTCTGTGCCAATCTACTTTGAAGGCAAGCATTGGGGCGGCTTGAGAATAGGATTTATATGGGAAGAATAATGAATGAAAGTAATAAAATCAAACGGCTCAATTGAGGAGTTTGAGCCTCAAAAACTTATCAACTCTTTAGTGAGAGTGGGGGCAGATGTAGATGAAGCTATTGAGATTGCAGACATTATTCAGACAAGACTAAAAGACCCCACCCCCACTCGATTTATCTACAAATACGCAAAGCAACTATTAAAACAGCTTAACCATAAATACATGCTTAAATATTCCCTAAAAAAAGCAATGATGAGAATCGGACCAAGTGGGTATCCTTTTGAACGCTTCTTTGCTGAGCTTTTGAAAAAATACGGATATCAAACAAAAATAGACATAGTTGAAAAAGGCAGATGTATAGAGCATGAAATCGATGTATTGGCTCTTAAAGGCGAGATGCTTGTAAGTGTTGAATGCAAATACCATTCCTCACAAACCAGAGCAAGCGATGCAAAGGTTGCGATGTATATCAACTCCCGTTTTATCGACCTAAAAGAGAGTCTTTTAAAAAAATACAGAAAGCAAAAATTCGAGGGGTGGCTTGTTACAAACACAAGGCTTACCACCGATGCAGTTAAATTTGCACGCTGTTATGGTTTTAAAGCGATAGGCTGGCGATATCCAGAAGATGGTGGTTTAGAAAAACTCATAGAGAATAAGCATTTCTATCCTGTAACTGTTTTAACTGGCATAAAATTAGAGCTTCTAAAACGGCTCATAAATCACGAAATAGTAACGGTAAGCGATTTTTACAATACACCCGACAGCGAACTTGAAAAGCTGGGTTTTTCTTTAAAAAAGATCAGGCAGCTTAAAAAGCAGGCCTATGTTCTGCAACCCACTTGATAATATTCAAACCCAAACTCCTTCAAAAACTCCTTATTGTATTGATTTCTACCATCAAAAATCACAGGGTTTTTTAGGCGTTTCTTGATCTCATAAAAATCGGGGCTTCTAAACTCCTTCCATTCTGTCAGTAAAATCATGGCATCTGCATCATTTAAAGCATCGTATTTATTGGGTAAATATTCAATTGCTTTAACGTCTTTTAGCCAGAAGCTCTTTGCATTTTCCATCGCCTCTGGGTCGTAGGCTTTTATAAATGCTCCCCGTTTTGTTAACTCTTTAATAATCGTTATTGAAGGCGCCTCTCTCATATCATCGGTTTGCGGTTTAAAAGCAAGTCCCCAGATGGCAAACACCCTGCCCTCTAAATCCTCTCCGAACTTACTCAGAATCTTATTTAAAAAATAATACCGCTGCGCTTGATTCACATGCTGCACAGCCTTGATTATTTCAGGCTCAATACCGTTATCCTCTGCCATCTTTTCAAGTGCTCTAACATCCTTGGGAAAGCAGCTTCCACCATAGCCCACACCGGGATAGATAAAATAATAGCCGATACGCTTATCGCTTCCTATACCAACTCTAACCTTGTTTATATCTGCACCAACAGCCTCAGCAATCCTCGATATCTCGTTGATAAAGGAGATCTTTGTTGCAAGCATGGCGTTTGCTGCATATTTTGTAAGTTCAGCGCTTCTAACATCCATAGCAATAAAACGCTCATGGTTCATGGTAAAAGGCCTGTAAAGCTCCTTCATAATCTTCATCGATTTTTCATTGGATGCACCAACTACAACCCTGTCTGGTTTCATAAAATCAGCTACAGCATCTCCTTCTTTTAAAAACTCAGGGTTGGACACTACATCAAATTCAAATGGCACTCTATCACCGAAGCGTTTTTTTAGCTGAGCGTTTATTGTCTCTTTCACCCTATCTGCCGTGCCCACAGGCACCGTTGATTTATCAACAATTATTGCCTCATGGTCTAAATATCTTCCTATATCTTCTGCGGCTTTCAAAACATGGTTTAAATCGGCGCTGCCGTCCTCAGATTGGGGCGTGCCAACGGCAATAAAAATAATATCACTGTTTTCAATAGCAAACTTTACATCTGTTGTAAAATGCAGATTTCCCTTTTTGAGATTGCGTTTTATCATCTTATCCAATCCCGGTTCAAATATAGGCACTATACCTTGGCTTAGCTGCTCTATCTTTTTATCATCTATATCAACACAAATTACATTGTTGCCCATCTCGGCAAAACAGGCTCCTGTAACAAGACCAACATATCCGCTTCCAATCATTGCAAGCCTCATATTCAACCTCCATCAAACAAACAATTTTCTTACAGACTCGTAATATTCATCCTGGGTTTTTAGGAGTTTTTCAAAATCGATCTTCAGGCATCCATCTATTACATCACTGCTATAAACACCGCCACTTCTAAACTCTTCAAGCAGTTTTTTTACTGCATCAAAAGAAAACATCTCTCTGTAGGGTCTATCCTGCAAGACAGCCGCAACAACACTTGCCAAAGACAAAACCTGTTGTTCTATCGAAGCTTTTGCTTTGCAGGGATATCCACTGCCTGATGCGTTTTCATGGTGAGAATAAACAAGCTCAGCCTCTTTTTTAAATCCAAGCGTATTTAAAATCCTTTTTGCGTTTGTTGTGTGTGATTTAACCACTTCATAGTCAATTTGATCTAAACTCTCAAAACCAAACAGATCAAACGGGATTACAAGATTACCCACATGAGACAATAGCGCTGCAGTTTCAAGGATTTTTATATCAACACCCAAAAGATAACCTATATTAACGGCAATATTTTTCATCAATACAGAATAGTTATCAAAAAACGGTTGAATACTATCACTGACAAAGGCAAGTGTGTATATGGCAGCTTTTCTTAGCTTTTCATCAATATCATCATCTTCTATTGAATTAATAATGTCTTTTAGCTCAAAATCCAGGTTCTCCTCAACTAACCCAAACCAGAAACACTCCTTTCCAACAACTGCCTCTAAAGCTTTAACGGCATCCTCATCAAACAGCTCCCTCTTTGATGCTATAAAATCAAACAGTTCATCATAGGCAAACGGATTTGTAAGGCTTCTGTAAAGAATCTCTAAATTATCCGCCAAAAACAGTATATTGCCCAATGTGGAATGGTTTAGCTCGCTTTTTGTATGGTGGGTTGAGATAGCCAAAGAAACATCTAAATGAAGGTTAAAAAATCGTGCTATCTTTGAACCAATAATTGCGTGTTTTTGCAGATCCTCAAATTCGTTGTAGGCGATATTTCTAAACACCTCAATGCGTGTTGCATCATTGATTATGCCTATATCATGAATTAGCCCGGCCTGCAGAATAAGTTTTTTTCCAAATTCATCAAAACCCATCTGATCTGCAATTTTATAGGCGATAAAGGCAACGCGCCTTTGATGGAACGAATCGTTTGACTCAATCGAATCAAAAAGCTTTGATATACCCCATAAAAACTCCAAAACCTTCATACAAACCTCCGACAAAAAATATAGCAGAGTAAACCAAAACTTGCAAATCGAGAATAAATTGATAATCTTATTCAATTGAGTGGGGAGGTTTTATGGCAAAGGTAGCGATTGTAGGCAAACCCAATGTTGGCAAATCCACGCTTTTTAATCTACTTGTTAGAAAAAACAAAAGCTTGATTTTAGATATAGCAGGCACAACAAGAGACCGTATCTTTGAATATGGTGATATTCTTGGCAAAAATGTTCTGTTTATCGACACAGGCGGTTTTGAAAATGAAGGTGATTTTGCATCGCTTATTAACGAACAGGTAAAACTTGCAATAGACTCAAGCGATGTTGTGGTGATCGTTTTTGACCTGACCACACCTGTATCAATAGTAGATGAAAAATTATACGATTATGTATTAAAATCAAAAAAACCGTTCATCGTTGTTGCAAATAAAAGCGATATAAAAAATCAGGAGTTTGAAGCAGAGTATTATAAGTTTGGCGATATTTTAAAAATTTCTGCTGCACATAGAAGAAACATCAATCTACTAAAAGAAAAAATAGCCAATATTATCAAAGAGGATGAAAAGCAAAAGAGGTGTGATGCAAGGGTAGCAATAGTCGGTAGATCAAATGTGGGCAAATCCTCATTAATCAACGCTATATTAAAACAGCAAAGAAGCGTTGTAAGTGAAAAGATTGGCACAACCACCGATTCAATAGACACACCATTTGAATTTGAAAACCATTGTTTGATGCTTGTTGATACGGCAGGCATCAGAAGAAAGTCAAAAACAAAACATTCGCTGGATAAATTAGCAAGCATATTTTCCATTTTTGCCATAGACAGAAGCGATATCTGCGTGCTTGTTGTGGATGCAAAAGAGGGGCTAACAAGCACAGACAGACAGATCGCATCGATGATTGTTGAAAAACACAAGGGTTTAATTATAGCATTGAATAAATGGGATTTGATAGAAAACACAACATTAGCTGAATATGAAAAGGTTATAAAGCAACACTTCCCTTTGATTGGTTTTGCACATTTTGTGGCAATTTCGGCTTTAGAGGGCAAAAATATTAAAAAGCTGCTTAAAAAAATTATCCATACACATAAAATTTGCTCAAAAAGAATCCCCACTCACGATCTAAATGAAAAGCTTTATTCAATTATCAAAGAAAACGCACCATTTTCAAAGAAAGGCAAAGAGGTAAAGCTAAAATACATGACTCAGGTTGAAACAAACCCTCCGCATTTTGTAATATTTACAAACAGGGCTGATGAGATTGAGGAAAACTACAAAAGGTATGTTAGAAACAGCCTTTATAAGCTTTACAACTTCAAAGGCTGTTCGATCAAAATAAGTTTTAAGGATGAAAAAGATGGATGAGATAATTCAAAGAATTCTAAAAAACTACCCAGAGCCAAAACTTGAGCTTAACTTTAACAATCCATTTGAGCTGCTTGTTGCATTGATTCTTTCTGCCCGCTGTACAGACAAAAGAACAAATATCATTACTGAAAAACTCTTCAAAATCTACCCAACAGCAAAAGAAATGGCAAATGCAGAATTCGATGATCTAAACAACCTCATCTCATCATGCAGTATGCACAACACAAAGGCTAAAAATCTGATAGCCTTAAGTAAAGCACTGTGTGAAAAACACAACTGCGAGGTTCCAGATAGCTTTGAAAATTTGGTAAAACTGCCAGGGGTTGGGGCAAAAACGGCAAATATCCTGCTTGCATTTGGTTTTGGTAAACCTGCCGTTGGTGTTGATACACATGTTGCAAGGGTTGCATATAGAATCGGCTTAAGTGAGAACAAAAAACCTGAAATTGTTGAGGATGCCATAAAACAAACAGTTAATAAGGAAAACCGGGTGGCTTTTTTTAGTGGTCTAATTCTTCATGGCAGGCACATCTGCAAGGCAAAAAAACCACTCTGTGACAAATGCTTTTTAAACGACATATGCCCCAGAAGAATCGATTAATCAAAAAAGAAGGTTTTAATTACTGCTTTCTAAATGATGCCTGCAAAAGCTGCAGGGCATTTTGCTGCATCGGCGATGGTTATGTGTTTATTGATGATGAAGATATAGAAAACCTGTGTGAGTTTTTAAACATTTCAAAAGAGCAGTTTATAAAACTCTACACACGCAAAATAAACAATAAACTTGCATTAATAGACCTTGTTATAAAAAAGGAAAAACGGTGTGTATTTTTGGATGATAACTACCGCTGCGAGGTGTATAAGGCAAGACCAAAACAGTGTAAAGCATTTCCCTTCTGGGAGTCGATGAAAAATATGGGTGTTGATCAGGCAAAAAAACTCTGCAGGGGCGTTGTAAAATGTTAGTCGAGCAGATCAATCAAACAATTCAACTAACACAAGCAAAAAAAATTCATCTAAAGATAGGCGATATTGTAAAAGCCTCTGTTATATCAAAAAAGGGCAACAGATATATACTTAAAATAAAATCTGAGCTTTTTGAGGCTATATCAAAAATACCTCTAAAGGATAGCGTCTTGCTTGAGGTTAAGCAACTCTCACCAGAAATTGTTTTAAAAATCGTAAATCCACAGATAGAGACAGTGGAGTTTATAAAAAAAGCCCCTGCCTACTTAGATGAGCCTTCTTTAATATTGAAAGGATTGCTGCCCAAACTAAGCAATGCAATTAAAGAAAAAAATATAACAACGATACTATCAATACTAATTGAGCTTGAAAAAATCTCTCCGCCCAACTTAAAGGAAAAACTCAACAAACTACAAAAAGAGCTTATAGATAATAAATTTGATGAGAGCAAACTAAAGGAGATCTTAGATAAGCTAAAAAGCTTTCATCAGGAAAAAGACTTAAGTGAAAAACTTATAGGAAAATTCAAGCAAATCTTTAAACATTACATCGACCAGCAAACAAATACCTTTATACTTGTGCCATTAATCATAAACAACAAAGAAGAAAAACTTTACATAAAAAAGGAATCACATAAACACAACTCAAAAAAAGAGGTAAAAATAAGAGTCTTTATCGACCATTCTTTTTGGGGCTTTATCCAGATAGATGCATTGAGTATTGATAATAAGATATTTTGCAATCTAAGTTTTGAGAAGAAAACAACATTTACAAAGGCTTTACAAAAGCAGGATGAGCTCAACCAACTGCTTGGCGACAACATAGAGGTTTCAGTCCAGATGCTTGAAAAAAAACCTGTTATGGTTAACAAGCACCTCAATCTAAAAATTTAGATTTTATCTTGCCTGGGATATAAAATTATGCTAACCTTAGCCAGAAAAACTTAAAAAGAGGGGTGAGTTTGATGAAAAAGGGTATCCATCCTAAATACGAGCTTACAACGATTAGATGCGCTTGCGGCAACGAAATCGTAACAAGATCCACTGTTGCTAATCTGACCGTGCAGGTCTGCTCGAAATGCCATCCTTTCTTTACAGGCAAACAAAAGATAGTGGATGAGACAGGAAGGGTTGAGAAGTTCAATAGAAAATATAAAAGAAACAGAGCAAACTAAATTCGGAGGTATATAAATGGACGGCAAAAGCGATACCTTCAATATCGATAAGGAGCTGGATTTAAGGTACAAAGAAGCTGGAGAGATATCAACAACGGTTATAGATGCTCTGAAAGAGACAGAACAGGGGCATTATATGCTTGTTTATGTAAATAACTACGATGACATCTCAACCGTAGCAAAAGCGGCATTCTCAGCCAAAGCCACCGTTGACAATGTATTAAAGAAAAACGAGAACGACTGGGTGGTAATGGTTAAAAATGAGGTGCCCGTAGCTCAAGCTGGATAGAGCGTAAGACTCCGGATCTTAAGGTTGGGGGTTCAAATCCCCCCGGGTACGCCATGATAAGAAGTATCGGGGAAATAATCGAGAGAGATTTAAGGGAGATAGAGCCGTTTGGGAGGTTGATTTTTAGTAGTGATATTTATGCACTTCTAAGCCATATCGTAGGTAAAGGTATTGTAAAACACTTAAAGGTATTAGGTTTTAAAAACAACACAATAATTATCGGCACACCCAATCCGGTTTTCAGTCAGGAACTATCGTTTATGAAAGATACAATTATTGAAAGGATTAATCAGTTTTTTGAAAGGGAAGTTGTTAAAAATATCATTTTCAAAGAGGTTTACTGATGGATGAGAAAGAGACATCCCAAAGCCAGGAGGAAACAAAAAAGATTTCAGAGAAAACCTGGGAGGATGATGACTGGTTAGACGATCCAAGCGGCATCTCCCCGGGTTGTTAAAAATTTACAACACAGAAAGGAACAGTTAGGTGAATAGGTTTAAAAAAAGTATAAAAGGTGGGGTTTGGTTTTTAATACTGACAGGTGTATTGGCAATAAGCAGCTGTTCATCAAACAAAAAGATAGTGCCTCATGAGGTATTAAAACCTGCATATACATGGTACAACGATGGTATTCAGGCATACATCAACCACGACTACGAAGATGCTGAGCATGACCTATTGATGATAAGCGCCCAGCATCCAGGTTCAATCTATGCTAAAAAGGCAGCTTTGATATTGGGAGATGTTTATTTTTCAAAAGGCAACTATATTTTAGCAAGGGATTATTACAGAAGGTTTATAAAGCTGTACCCAGACAGCCAGCAGGTTGTGTATGCAAAATATAAAATTGCCTTAAGCTACTACAAAAGCAGAAACAGTTATAAATGTGACGCCACTCCTTTAAGAGAAGCTATAAAAGAGTTTCTTGAATTGCAGAGGCAGTATCCCAACAATCCATTTGCAAACAAAATAAATTACTATCTGGCAAAAAGTGTTGAGGAGTTGTATAAACACGAGCTTTTTGTGGCAAAGTTTTATGCAGACTTAGATGAATTTAACGCAGCAAAAAATAGACTAAATTATATGTATAAACACTTCAGGGGCGTAAATTTTAACGATGAGATGCTATATTTGATGGGCAAAGTGTATTTTGCTCTAAACAGAAAACAGCAGGCAGAAGCGTTTTTGAATGAGCTGATAAAAAAATACCCATACAGTCAATATGCCGATGAGGCAAAAAAGCTTATAAATGAGATCAAAGCTTCTAAGTAGCATAATAGATATCATAGAAAATTCTCAACAGATCTGGGAACCATCATGTGATATATATGAGAAGGATAACTTTATAGTCTGCGAGCTTGATATTCCAGGACTTGATATAAACACACTCAGTATTAATATTTACAATGCAACTACGGTTGTTATTTTAGGTAAAAAAAGTTCTATCAATCCTAAAAAAGCCGTTTATCTAAGGGCAGAGCGAATCTTTGGACAGTTTAAAAAAACAATTGAGTTTAACTGCTGTATAAAAGGGACAAAAACAATAGAATATGCTGAAGGGATTTTGAAAATAACATTTTACAAGAGGTGATTTATGGAGCAAGAAGTAGAAAAAAATGACATTATGCAACTACCAGATACCCTGCCTGTGCTTGCATTGAGAGATATGGTGGTTTTTCCATATATGATTATTCCGCTTTTTGTTGGTAGAGACTTTTCCATCAAAGCGATAGATGAAGCGCTTTCAAAAGATAGGATCATCGTTACATTAACCCAGAAAAAGCCGGATATAAACGAGCCAACCGCAAACGACCTCTACCATACAGGCACAGCCTGCTTGATTTTAAGAATGCTTAAAATGCCAGATGGCAGGGTAAAGATACTGGTTCAGGGCTTAAAAAAGGTAAAGGTTAAAGCATTCAAGCAGTTTGAGCCATTCATAGAGGCTGAAATTGAGGAAAAAACAGATCAGCTACCTTTGATCGAATATGAAGAGATGGAAACAGAAGCCCTTATGAGGGCAATTAAGGATCAACTGCAACAGCTGAGCGCCTATAACAAAAATATTCCATCGGATATCGTTGTTATTGCAAACAACATAGAAGAACCGGATAAATTTGCCGATATTATAGCAAGCAACATTCAATTAAAAACGATCGTGGCTCAACAGCTACTTGAAATCTCGGATGTAAAAGAAAAACTTAGAAAACTCAACGAGATACTGGATAAAGAGCTCCAGCTACTGGCACTTCAGGCAAAAATCCAGAATCAGGCAAAAGAGGAAATCTCAAAGACGCAGAAGGAATACTTCCTGCGCGAGCAGATGAAGGCAATCAGAAAAGAATTGGGAGAAAGTGATATCTCCGATGAAATAGAGGAATTAAAGGAAAAAATCAAAAACGCAAAAATGCCCAAAATAGCAAGAAAAGAGGCTGAAAAGCAGCTCTCAAGGCTTGCAAAGATGCATCCAGACTCAGCAGAGGCCAATGTTATAAGAACATATCTTGACTGGATGATTGCAATGCCGTGGAGTAAACGCTCAGCAGAGAAAATCAACATCAAAGAGGTAGAGAAAATACTCAATGAAGACCACTACGACATAGAAGAGGCAAAAACACGCATACTGGAGTATCTATCTGTCAAAAAACTTAAAAAAGATATGAAAGGGCCTATTCTATGTTTTGTTGGACCACCAGGTGTTGGCAAAACCTCGCTTGCAAAATCTATAGCAAGGGCAATAAACAGAAAACTTGTAAGAATATCGCTTGGTGGTGTAAGGGATGAGGCAGAGATCAGGGGACACAGAAGAACATATGTAGGGGCACTCCCCGGTCGCATCATTCAGGGATTAAAACAGGCCGGTGTTAAGAATCCTGTGTTTGTGCTTGATGAGATCGATAAACTCAGCAGAGACTTCAGCGGCGATCCTGCAAGTGCTTTATTGGAGGCATTAGACCCAGAACAAAATAGCGAGTTTGAAGACCATTACTTAGGTGTGCCGTTTGACCTATCAGAGGTGTTTTTTATCACAACAGCCAATACAACAGAAACCATACCCCCTCCCTTGCTTGACAGGATGGAGGTTATAAGGCTATCTGGATATACGGTTGAGGAAAAGATAAAGATAGCAAAGAAATACATAATACCACGGCAGATTAAAGAGCACGGCCTTGAAAACCACATAATAAAATTCACCGATACGGCAATCAGAAAAATCATAGAAAACTACACCCGTGAGGCAGGCGTTAGAAATTTAGAAAAAACCATATCAAAGGTTCTAAGAAAGATAGCGCGAAAGATAGCCGAAGGCTCAAAGGAAACCTACTTCAATATCACAGCAAATAATCTGCAAAAATACCTGGGCGTTCCACCGTTTAATGTTGAAGAAAAACTGGATAAAGACTATGTAGGTATAGCAACAGGCCTTGCCTGGACTCCCGTGGGAGGCTCTATCCTGTTTATCGAGGTATCCAAAGTAAAAGGCAACGGCAAACTACTTCTTACAGGCTCTTTAGGTGATGTGATGAAGGAATCTGCACAGGCTGCATTAACATTTGCAAGAAGCAGATATGAGATGCTGGGGCTTGAGGAAGATTTTCATGAAAAATACGACCTACATATACATGTACCGGAAGGCGCAACACCAAAAGATGGACCCAGCGCAGGCATAACCATAGCAACAGCCATTATTTCATGTCTTACAGGCATACCGGTAAAACACACAGTTGCCATGACAGGCGAGATTACCCTGACAGGCAGGGTTTTGCCTATTGGGGGATTAAAGGAGAAAACACTGGCAGCATTAAGGGCCGGTATAAACGATATAATAATACCCTATGATAACAAAAAGGATGCAATTGAGGTGCAGAATCAGATAAAATCAAAGAAACTCAAGTATCACTTTGTAAAAAATATGGAAGAGGTGCTTGCTAAAGCACTCTCAAAACCACTAAAGTGAACTTTGAAACCTATTTAGCCTTAAAATACATAAAATCTACAAAGGGAAAGGAGAAGTTTATCTCCTTCTCCTCCTTTATATCGATGGCAGGTATAGCAATAGGTGTTGCCGCTTTGATCATCGTTATGGGGGTAATGAATGGCTTTGATAACGAGCTTGAAAAAAAGATTGTTGATGTTAACCCCCATATCGTTATAAAGAATGTCAGGGGTGTTTTTGATTACAATAAAGCATTAATCAATAAAATATCTCACACAAAAGGTATAAAAACAGCAACGGGCGTTTTGATAACACAGGGAATGATTACAGGCGGCGGTGCCTCTATGGGCGTTGTGATAAACGGTATAGATGTTAAACAAAACCCGATAAAACGCTATATCATTTACGGCAGACTAAAAAACAAAGGTGTTATACTTGGATATGAGCTGTCAAAAATTTTAGGCATTGGCGTGGGTGGCAGTGTAAGGATTATTCTACCCTTTGGAAAAACCACACCGTTTGGCTTTGCGCCACTTTCATTCAAAGAAACAGTAACAGGATTGTTCAAAAGCGGTATGTATGATTACGATGCAAGCTTTGTTTATATACCGCTTGAGGAAATCTGGAGCAAAACTGATCTAAAAAACAAGATAAACACTATAGCCGTGGAATTAAAAGACCCTTTTAAAGCAAAACAGATAGCAGAAGAACTTACAGCCAGGCTGCCTGCCAATTTTTATGCATCAAGCTGGATAGAGCTGAACAGCAACTTCTTCACTGCACTCAAACTTGAAAAGGCCGCAATGTTTATAATCCTGATGCTTATAATCATTGTTGCATCGTTTAACATAACAAGCTCTCTTGTTATGCTTGTGCTGCAGAAAACCCGTGATATAGCTGTTTTAAGAAGCCTTGGCGCAACAGGTAGAAACATAAGAAATATATTTATAAAGCAGTCTGCAATCATAGGCACAATAGGAATAATTGCCGGAGATATCTTAGGCATCACACTTTCCATTCTTTTAAAGAAATACCACTTCATTAAACTACCAAGTAGCGTTTACTATATAACAACAATTCCGGTTGATCTAAATCCCATATACATCGTTTTTACAACCCTGTTAGCCTTCATACTTGTTATTGCCTCAAGCATCTATCCTGCAACAAAAGCCTCAAAACTAAACATAATAGAGGTTTTAAGGCAGTGAATCTAATAGAAGCAAAGGGAATTTATAAGTCCTTCAAAAGTGGCCAGGAAACAATAGAGGTTTTGAAAAGTATCAACTTGGAGATTAAAAAGAGTCAGATGGTCGCCCTGATGGGGGTTTCAGGTAGTGGCAAAAGCACACTTCTGCATATCTTAGGACTTTTAAGTGCTCCAGATAGCGGTGAAGTGATATTTTCAGGCAGCAAAATAGATTTTACCAGCGAAGAAAACTTAGCATTATTCAGAAACAAGCATATAGGCTTTGTGTTTCAATTTTACTCCTTGCTTGGTGAGCTGACGATTTTAGAAAATATCATGTTGCCCTCACTAATTGCAAAAAAATCGGATAAAACAAAGGCTTTAGAGCTTTTAAATCTTGTGGGCTTTCCACAAAATAGAGCAAATAATTATCCATCTATGCTTTCTGGCGGTCAGTTGCAGAGGATAGCTTTGGCAAGAGCTTTAATAAACAGCCCGGATATAGTTATAGCCGATGAGCCTACCGCTAATCTTGACAAAAACAGCTCAATAGATATAGTTAAAGCTATGAGATCAATCAATAAAGAAAATGGACAAACCTTTTTAATAGCCACACACAGCAGCGAGGTAGCAGACTACTGCGATAAGGTGTTAGTAATATCTGGAGGTCAGGTTAGTGAAAAAAATTAGTTTTTTTATAATATTTTTTATCTTTTTAGCCACAACTGTCTCTGCAACCCCCATCGTTTCAATAAAAATAGAAGGAACGCTAAGAACAGATAAGGCAACAATCAAAAGCGTGATAAAAACGAAAATTGGCAGTGAATTTTCTCCCAAACAGATAGATAAAGACATTTTGAACATCTACAGATTAGGGTTTTATCAAACTGTTGAGGCGGATGCAGAAGAAACAAAGGGTGGATATATCCTGACATACAAAGTAAAAGAAAAACCCTCCATAAGATACATTTTATTTGAGGGAAATAGCGAAATATCCGATAAAAAGCTCCAGAAAGCCTTAAAAATCAAACCTTACAATATCCTCAACAAAAAGCTTATCGAAGAAACCATAGCAAACATTATGGGCATGTATGCATCAAAAGGGATGTATCTTACAAATATCTCATATACGCTAAAAAAACAGCCCAATAACCGCGTGGATATTATTTTTCATATAAAGGAGAGCAAAGAAACAGTCATAAGAGACATAAATATCATTGGAAATAAGCATATTTCAACAGATGACCTTGAGGATGGGCTCAAAAACCATGTTAAAAAAGGACCCTATATTTTGACATTTCTACCGTGGTTTTATACGGGAAAATTAAGAATTGATGCCTTAGAAAGCGACAGACAAAAAATCATCGATAAATATTTAGCAAAGGGCTATTTAGATGTGGATGTTTCAGAGCCGCTTGTGACTGTAGAACCCGATACAGGCAATATCCATATCGATATCTCCATAAAAGAAGGCAAGCAATACACCTTAAAATCTATCAAGTTAAAAAATATAAAGCCATTGAGCAAAAAGAAGGTTTTAGCAACATTAGATCTTGAGAAAAACAAACCACTTAACATGGTAAAACTCAGAAAGGCCATACAGAAGCTAACAGACGACTATGGTGATTTTGGTTATGCATTTGCCGATATTAACCCCATCATAAAAAAGGACAAAAAACACCATACGGTTGATTTGACTTTAAGTGTGGATAAAGGTAAAAAGGTTTACATATCAAGAATTGTTATAAAAGGCAATGTAAGAACGCATGATAATGTCATAAGAAGGGAGTTGCTGCTTAGAGAGGGTAGTCTCTATTCAACATCAAAAATTCAACGATCAAAAAATAATCTGATTAACTTGCAGTATTTCAAGAATGTCAAAATCCAGACAAAGAGGGTTGGTAAAAATAAGGTCAAAATGATAGTAAGTGTTGAAGAAAAAAGAACAGGTATGCTGACCATTGGAGCGGGTTATGGCACATATACAAAGTTTTCTGCAATGGGTTCTGTATCCGAAACAAACCTATTCGGCACAGGCATCCGCGGAAAGTTATCAGCCAGTATTTCATCAAGAGAAACACTTTACAATCTAAACTTAGAAAATCCCTGGTGGCACAACAGACCCATAGCGATAGGCATAAACATATATCATGATGAGTTCACTGCATACGACTATAAACAAAAGAAAACTGGCTTTGCTCCGTATATTGCAAAAAGGTTTTACGATCAAACTTTGACTCTGGGCATTAGATACTCATTTACTCACAGCAAAATTACATTAGATACAGATAATCCCGGCTACTTCTTAGAACAGGAAAAAGGTATTCATACAGACAGTTCTCTTATACCCTTTGTTAACTATTCAACTCTGGACAACACGGTATTTCCCACATCAGGTATAAATGCAAACTATACATTTAGATTTGCTGGGCTGGGCGGCGATAGAAGATATATAAAAAGCGTTTTATTTGCAGAATATTTTCATCCCCTGCCGCTTGATTTAATTGGTCATGTTAAAGGGGAAATTGGTGCAGCAAAAGGATTATCAGGAAAGGATGTGCCTATAACCCAGAGATTTTATTTGGGTGGTATAGATGATTTAAGGGGTTTTGAAACAGCAAGGGTTTCTCCAAAAGATGCAGAAGGTAATCTTATAGGCGGCAAAACAGAGGCGTTTGGTTCGGCTGAAGTCATTTTCCCTATTTTTAGTTCCCTGCACTTCTATGGAGTTTTATTTGCGGATGCGGGAAATACATGGCTTAGTCATTTAAAATTTAGCGATTTAAAAAAGGATGCGGGTGTTGAGATAAGATGGATATCACCAATTGGACCTGTTAGAATCTCATGGGGTAAAAACCTTTCACCAAAAGACGGCGAAAAGAGCAGTGTATTTCTATTTTCATTTGGAACATTATTTTAAATACAATTTTGAGGAGGTTTTATGAAAAAACTTACTATTGCATTAGTGGCATTATTCGTGGTGGCTATTTCCTACAACGCATTTGCATCAACAATAGCTGTGGTAAACCTACAAAAGATTTTACAGGAAAGCAAAGAAGGCAAAGAAGCAAAACAAACCATACAGACACTAATAGAAGCCAAAAAAATAGTTATCAAAAACAAAACAGAGACACTAAAAAAACTTGCCGCTAAACTTAAAAATTCAAAACTACCAAAAAAGGAGAAAGACAAACTCCAGAAAGAATATTACACAAAATTAAACCTCTTGCAGCAATATCAGGCAAATGCATCAGAAGAGGTAAGGCAGAAAGAAATTCAGGAAACAAACAAGATTCTATCAAGAGCTATAAAACTTATTAAAACATACGCACAGAAACATAAAATTGATGCAGTTTTTGAAATAAGCCAGGGCAATGTAGTTTACTGGAACGACGCTTTAGATATCACCCAAACAATTATAAAAGAGATGGATAATTCAAAAACCAAGAAAAAATGAAGATAGAAGAGATTGCAAAGCTACTAAACTGTAGCTACATAAAACGATTTGAAGTCGATATAGACAGCCTGGCGCCGATAGAGAAAGCTCAAAAAAATACACTCTCTTTTCTTTCAAATCCAAAATATGAAAAATATCTAAAAACCACTAAAGCCGGCTGTATCATTGCTCCAAAATCTATAGATCCAGATAAATACAAAAATCTCAACTTAGTTATATGCGATGACCCATATCTTGCCTTTGCTGTGCTTTTGCGTCACTTCTATCTACCAAAACCACCTTCCCCAAAGATAGATAAAACAGACATAATAGGCGAAAATTCATCTATAGACGAAACGGCGCATATAGAAGAGTATGTTGTTATAGGAAATAATGTGAAAATCGGCAAGCATACACGCATCATGCCGTTTGTGTATATTGGCGATAATGTAGTAATAAAAGATAATTGCCTAATCTACCCTAATGTTGTTATAAGAGAAAACTGCGTTGTGGGTAATAATGTTATCATTCATGCAGGCAGCGTAATAGGTAGCGATGGCTTCGGTTATGCCAAAACGCAAGAAGGCAGGCATTTAAAAATACCGCAAATCGGTAATGTCGTAATAGAGGACGATGTGGAGATAGGAGCCAACGTCACAATTGATAGAGCAGCACTTGAAAGCACCATTATCAAAAAGGGCACAAAGATCGATAACCTGGTTCAGATAGCACACAATGTTGAGATCGGCGAAAACTCCATAATTATTGCTCAAACCGGTATTTCTGGCTCAACAAAAATAGGCAACAATGTAATATTAGCAGGTCAGACAGGCATTGCAGGTCATCTAAAAATTGCCGATAACACTATCATTACGGCAAAATCGGGCATAGGCACAAGCATAAAAAAGGCAGGCATCTACAGCGGAATTCCTGCATACGATCACAACTTGTGGCTAAAGTCATCGGCAATTATGCCAAAACTATACGAAATGTATAAAAAAATTAAAGAACTTTCAAAAACCATAGAGGAGCTAAAGGATGCTATCGATAGAAAAGATTAAAGAAATACTACCCCATAGGTTTCCCTTTTTGCTTGTGGATAGGGTTTTGGAATATGAAAAGGGCAACTACATAAAAACACTTAAAAATGTTACAATCAACGAACCGTTTTTTATGGGTCATTTTCCCCAGACATCTGTAATGCCTGGCGTGTTAATCGTTGAGGCTATGGCACAAAGCGGCGGTATTTTAGCTTTTCTGTCTATGGATGAGGAGGAGTTTAAACGCTCAATAAACGGCAAACGAATGGTGTATTTTTTAGAGATTGAAAAGGCAAGGTTCAGAAAACCCGTTATTCCTGGCGATCAACTCATTATGGAGGTAAGAATTCTAAAACACAAGCTGGATGTATGGAAACTTGAAGGCAAAGCCTTTGTTGATGGAAAATTGGCAGCTGAGGCAAAAATGGCAGCAAAGGTTGATAGAGAAAAGGAGAATGGCTAATGGGCATCCAAATCCATCCAACGGCTATTATAGAAGACAATGTCGAGTTGGGTGAAAATGTAAAAATAGGCCCCAATGTTAATATAAAAAGCCAGGTTGTCATCGGCGATAATACCACAATTGAAGCAAATGCATATATAGGCTCATATACAAAAATCGGAAAAAACTGCAGGATATTTCCATCGGCTGTAGTTGGCACAATACCTCAGGATCTGAAATTCAAAGGTGAATTCAGCCAGCTTATAATAGGCGACAATACAACAATCAGAGAATTCTGTATGATCAACAGAGGCACAAAAGGTGGTGGAGGCATAACAAAAATCGGCAGCAACACATTGATTATGGCATATGTGCATATAGCCCATGATTGCATAATAGGCAATAGCGTCATAATAGCCAATGCCGTTCAGTTTGCGGGTCATGTTGTTGTGGAAGATAACGCCGTTATAGGAGGTATGAGCGCCATCCATCAATTCGTTCGCATAGGCAAGTTTGCCATGATTGGTGGAATGAGCGGTGTTGCTCTCGATGTAGCTCCCTTTTGTCTTGCAAACGGAAACAGAGCCACGCTGCATGGATTAAACCTTATAGGCTTAAAAAGAAACGGTTTTTCACATGAAGAGATCGAGCGATTGAAAGAGG
Source organism: Hippea jasoniae (assembly GCF_000744435.1). Taxonomy (NCBI): domain Bacteria; kingdom Pseudomonadati; phylum Campylobacterota; class Desulfurellia; order Desulfurellales; family Hippeaceae; genus Hippea; species Hippea jasoniae. The sequence continues at coordinate 43,346 of NZ_JQLX01000010.1, read as the reverse complement.
CATACAAAACCATTTTTAAAAGTAAACTCACATTTCAAGAGGCCTACGAAAAGCTAAAAAACAGCCCTTCTGTCAATGTTATTCACATGATAGAGTTCTTGAAAGCCTCAAGCAGGGGTTTCTGCAGGGATAGATGAACGCAATTATTATAACTGGTGAACGCTCAGCAGAAAATTACGCATCCCTTCTTATAGATCACATAAAAAAAATTGCATCCGATATTAATTTTTACAGCGTATGTTCATATATTATTTCAAACAAGACAACAAAGGTAGGGGATTACACCAATATTTCAGTAATAGGCATAAAAGAGGCAAAAAATGTTTTAAAAGAAGCCTTAAAACTTCAGCATACTGTCAAAAAGACGATAAAGGAAAAAAACATAAAACTTGTTATATTGATAGACTTTCCAGAGTTCAATATGCCGATTGCTAAATTCTCAAAAAAATTGGGTGCAAAGGTTGTTTATTACATAACACCGCAGGTGTGGGCATGGCGCAGATATAGAACAAAAAAGCTTGATTTATACACTGACCTTATTATACCGATACTGCCGTTTGAGCGATGTTTTTTAAATCTCAACAATATAGATAAAAACAAAATCGCTTACTTTGGCCATCCATTGGTGGACCTGCTTTATGAAAAAGTAGGCAAACACAAAAAGGAAAATGTGATCCTCATTATGCCTGGCTCACGAAACAGCGAGATTTTGTTTCATGCAGAAGTGATGCTTAAGGCTGCTGAGATTATAAAAAAACAGACAGACAGGTTTGATTTTGTATGGGTTTATCCAGAGCATCTAAATACAGAAAACATAAAACATCTAACAGAAAAATATGAATTCGTAAATATCAAACGCGATCCTCATATCTGGATGGATAAGGCATACTTTGGTATTCTAAAAAGCGGCACAACAACACTTGAAGCAGCACTGTTTGGATTACCGATGGTTGTTGCATACAGGGTAAGCAATATAAGCTATAGAGTTGGAAAAATGCTTATAAAAAACATAAAGTTTATCTCACTTCCCAACCTAATCCTAAACAAACCGATCGTAAAGGAGCTTCTGCAGGATGAATTTAACGAGCATAATATTGCAGATGCTTTCTTTGAAATTTACCACGACAAATCTGCATACAAAAAGATGCAGGAAAACCTAAAAAACATTTCTACGGCACTTGGTGAGTATCCAATAACCCCAAAAATAGCTAAAGCGATTGTAGAAATCCTATGAAATTTAAAGCATGGCTTATCTATACGATATTAAAACTCTATGCAAAAACGCTAAAAATCGAAATAGAGGAAACACAGTTATCAAAAGAGGCAAAAGAACCTGTGGTTTTTGCATTCTGGCATGAGATAATTCTATTTTTGCCGTTTGCATACAAAAGAAAAAGAACACTTAAAGTGCTCCAAAGTCCACATAAAGATGGGCAGCTTGCAAGTATGATTATAAATAGATTTGGCCTAAGAACAATCTGGGGCTCAAGCAGTCGGGAACCTGTAAAGGCGTTAAAATTGATGATTAAAGAATTAAAAAACGGTTTTAACATAGCAATAACGCCTGACGGGCCAAAAGGCCCCCCAAAAACACTAAAGGGAGGGGTTTTAGAAATAGCATATTTAACAAAATCACCTATAATTCCTGTAAGCGGTGAGTTTTCAAGCTTTATAAGGATAAATAGCTGGGATAAAATGATTATCCCAAAACCATTTTCAAAAGTAAAATTTATTTTTAAAGACCCCATCTATGTAGAAAAAAAGGGTGAGTTTGATAAAAAAAGAAAACTACTTGAAGAGGCACTTGATGGACCTTAAAAAGGCAAAACAGCTCCAGAAATACCTAAAACCTGTTCTAATTCCCTTCTCTTTGGGTTATGGGGCAATAGTTAATGCAAAAGAACTCTATTTTTCTCACATACATACAAAAAAACGGGAATTCAAAAATATTAAAGTTATAGGCGTGGGCAACATAGCAGTAGGAGGCGTCGGCAAAACACCGTTTGTTATTGAACTTGCAAAAAAGCTCAAGCGATTTGGGCGCGTATGTATAATCACAAACAACTATCCACTGAAAGAAAAAAGGGTGATGCTTGTAAGCCTTGATGGTAATATATTCAAAAAACCACCGGAAGTAAACGATGAATCCTACATGATTGCAAAAAAGGTACCCTGCAGTGTTATTGCATCAAAAAACCGCACAGCAGCTATAGAGCTTGCCTTAGCATTAAATGCAAAATTCGTTATCCTTGATGATGCCCTGCATCTAAGGACAATAAAAAAGGACGTTGAGATATGCCTTCTAAAGGCAGACAAACCCTTCGAGGATGGATTTTATCTGCCAGCGGGTCTTATCAGAGACTCAAAGCTTGCCCTGAAGCGGTGCAACTTTACGATATGTGTTAATAAAACAGATCAAAAAATTCAACCACAGTTAGACTGCCTTGAGGCAAAAATTAAGATAAAAGGCGTTTTTGATAGAAATCTAAAACCGATTGATATAAAAGATAAAGAGGTGGTTGCCTTCTGCGGCATAGCAGATCCACAATCTTTTCTTCTCACACTAAAAAAATTAGGGGCAAATGTGGTTTATTTTGAGGAGTTTGAAGACCACCATTTTTATACGCTTAAAGATATAGAGCAGCTAAAATCTATAGCGCAAGAAAAGCTACTCATAACAACCTACAAGGATTTTGTGAAATTGGAAGAGGAGAAACTCAATATAGGTTTTATTGATATAGAACTCAAAATAGAAAATATAGACGCTATCATAGAGGCTATTGCATGAAAAAAGAAATATTTAAACGGATGATTTTATACTTAAAACCCTACTACAAAAGACTCCTGTTTGCCTTTGTATGCATGGTTTTGGTTGGTGCATTATCCGGTCTTGCAGCATACCTGATAAAACCAGCGTTAGACGATATTTTTATATCAAAAAACAAAAAAATGCTTATGCTTCTGCCTGTTGCCATTATGGCAACATACTTTTTCAAGGGTCTGTTTACATATCTTCAGGGCTACCAAACCCACTACATAGCAGAAAAGATTCTGTTTAACATCAGAAATCAGTTATTTGATCACATCATTTATCTGCCAACAAAGTTTTTTGATAAATTCCATACAGGCGAAATCATGTCTCGCCTTCTAAACGATACAGAGCAGATGCAAAACTCAATCGCCAATGTCATACCAAATACAATAAGAGAGATTTTTACGATACTGGGTCTTCTTGTTGTTTTGTATGTTAACAACTACAAATTAGCATTCATTGCGACGGTTGTTTTCCCTATTGCTGCATATCCTGTTATCCATTTTGGCCGTAAAATGAAAAGAATCGGTAAAAAAAGACAGATTTCTATAGCAAACATAACAACGATTATTCAGGAAGCTTTAACCAATATTCGCCTTATTAAGGCATTTGCAACAGAAGTAAAAGAGGTTCATAGATTTTTAAAGGAAAGCGACAGGTTTTTAAATATAAAACTCGAGGCTATCAAAATCGATGAAGCAACAAGCCCGCTTATGGAGTTTATAGGCTCAGTTGGCATAGGCATCTTGATCTGGGTGGGCGGATGGATTGTTTTCAAAGGCATGCTCAGCGTTGGTGGATTTTTTTCATTTATGGCAGCCCTATTCATGCTTTATAAACCCTTCAAAACCGTTGCAAAGGCAAATAACGAAATCAACACATCGCTTGCCTCTGTTGAAAGGATCTTTGAAATCATTGACATGGAGAAGGAAAAATATCAGGGCAGCAGACCATTTGAGGGCATAAAAGAAAAAATTGTATTTGATCATGTCTATTTCTCATACTCAAACGACGAAAACTATGCTTTGAAGGATATAAATCTTTTAATTAAAGCAAAAAGTGTTGTGGCTTTTGTTGGTGAAAGCGGCGGAGGTAAATCAACAATCCTTGAGCTTATACCGCGATTTTACGATCCCACAAAGGGCAAAATCCTGTTTGATGATATAGATATTAAAGAATTTGACCTAAAAAGCCTGCGCAGAAGAATAGCCATTGTCTCACAGCGCGTGTTGTTGTTTAACAGAAGCGTAAAAGAAAACATAGCATACGGAAGGGAAAATCTATCAGACGAGGAGATTATTAAAGCGGCTAAAGATGCTTATGCTCACGATTTTATCATGAAATTAAAGGAAGGCTACGACACAAATCTTGGTGAGCAGGGCGTGATACTATCAGGGGGAGAGGCTCAAAGAATTGCCATAGCAAGGGCAATTGTGAAAGACCCCGACATATTGATTTTAGATGAGGCAACAAGCGCACTGGATTTAGAAAGCGAGCAGATCGTTCAAAAAGCCCTAAACAACCTGATGAAAAACAGAACCGTCTTGATGGCAGCACACAGAATCTCAACAGCCGTAAATGCCGATATGATAGTGGTTGTAAAAAACGGCACAATATTAGATAAAGGCAAACACAACGAGCTTTTAGATAGATGTGAGTACTACAGAAAACTCTACAGGCTTCAGGTTTCAGATGGTCTGGATCTATAATTTTATTATCCTGATTCTATTAATTTTAGCCCTGCCCTTAATCCTTTTAAAATCACTAACAGACAGGCGACTGAGGTTTAAATTAAAAGAAAGGTTTTTTCCAAAACCAATAGAGGAGTCTGACTACATTCTTCTTCACGGCTCAAGCTTCGGTGAGCTAAAAACATTGATCGCTGTATCTGACAAAATAAAACAAGAGTTAAAAAAACCACTCATATTCAGTGCATTTACAGATACAGGCTTTAAGGCTGCAGAAGATAAAAAAACCGTTATTATGCCCATAGACCTCTTATTACTTTACAAAAAACTGTTTAAGCATACCCCATCACTTGCCATATTTTTTGAAACTGAGATATGGCCATCCTACATAGCTTATTTAAAAAAAAGAGGCACCAAACTTATACTGTTAAATGCACGTATGAGTAGCTCTACATTTAAACACTACAAACGCTTCTGTTTTCTTTTTAAACCTATAATTCAAAGGTTTGACCTCATTGTTGCAAAATCTATCACAGATGCAAAACGATATAGATATTTCAGTGATAGAGTTATTGTTTGCGGCAACATAAAGCGATTCAAAAAACCACTAAAATTTGATAAATCTGCTCTTCTAAAAACATTTAAAATCCACTCAGAAAAACCCATTCTAACACTTGCAAGCTTTCATGTAGAAGAGATAGATTTAGCTATCTCAATTATCGAACGCTTCAAAAATGAATACTTTATTGTTCTTGCACCAAGACATATAAATCTCGCCCATCAATTCATAGATAGACTGAAAAAGAATAAAATAGAATTCAGCCTGCGCACTTCCAATAATTCAGCAAAAAATCTGCTTTTACTTGATACTTTAGGGGAACTTGAAAAAATTTATGCAATTAGCAAGGTTACTATCATTGGAGGTAGTTTCTATCCATCACTGAAAGGCCATAATCCGATTGAGCCTGCTATTTACAAAAATACCGTAATCTGTGGACCTTATATGGAAAGTTTTTTTGAGGATGTAGATTATCTAAAACAGCTGAACCTCATCTGTCAGGCAAAAGAGCCTTATTTAGAGCAAATAGAAAACTGCATAAAAATCCAACAAACAAACAATGAGAGCTACTTAAAGTTCATCGATGGATTGCAATATATATTAAACTGTCATCTATTTAATACAAAAAAAGCTTCTAATCAAAATTAAACAATACTTTTTTACTTGACTTTAATAAAGATTTAATGCAAAATACAATCAAAGATTGGAAGGTTTCCAGTCGCCTCACTCCCCCTTAAGTGGGGCCTCCCCCCTGTTCTTATTAAAGAGCCCTACGGCAAGGCATCCCGCCTTGCCCCCTGTTTTGTTATTCTCTCAAAAAACTCTATTAACTTATCAGCTATAACACCCAAATTATTTCCCAATAGCTTAAACGACACAACCGTTTCAGATTCAAACCGACCAAGCTTTTCATGAACCTCTTTAATGAGCATATCCGTATCAATATCGGCATCAACATAAAACTCAACGGCAACGCCTTTCTTTGAAAGCAGTAGTTTTTTAACAAACGCTCGCTTTGCTTTGATCTTTAAAAGCGTTATCAAAATCAGGTTTTCAACGGGTTTTATGAGTTTACCAAATCTATCTGTCAACTCATTCTTTAACTGTTCAAGCTCCTCCTCATCCCTGACTGCTGACAAACGCTTGTAGATTTCAACCTTTTTTTCCTGCGATGCAAACTCATCGGGAATATACGCATCGAATGAATGTTTTATCTCAATCTCCCTTTCTAAAGGCTGCTTTTTTACCTCTCTGATAGCCTCCTCAATCAACGAAAGATAGGTAGAGTATCCAATCGATTTAATCTTTCCCGATTGATCTTTACCCAATATGTTGCCGTAGCCCCTGATCTCTGCATCTTTTAAGGCAAGATTAAAGCCAACACCTCTTTCAATGAATTCCGATATATACTTTAGCCTCTTTTTTGCATTCTCTGAGATTTTTCCCTCATAGAGCAGATATGCATAAGATACCCTATCACCTCTACCCACCCGTCCCCTGAGTTGATATAGATCCGATAAACCAAATCTATCAGCATCATCTATAATAATCGTATCAACAGCCTTTATATCCAGACCCGATTCAATAATCGATGTGGCGATAAGCAGTTCAAATTCTCCTTTGTTGAAACGCTCAAACACATCTTTGATTTTGCCCTTTGGCATTTTAGCATGCACAATTTCCTTTTTTACAAACGGCAGAAGCCTATCAAGCTGCTCTTTTACCTCCTCTATATCTTCAATGGCATTGTGAACAAAATACACCCTGCCCTCTCGGGAAATCTCCCTCAAAACAGCATCCCTTATCACCTCAAGTTTTCTTTTTGAGATAATTGTTTCAATCGGTTTTCTCTCAAGCGGTGGTGTTTTTATAACACTTATATCTAAAATGCCGTTTAAAGACATATTCAGAGTTCTTGGGATAGGCGTTGCACTCAAATAAAGCATATCAACATGGGGATAGAGTGTTTTTAAGTGTTCTTTTACCTTTACACCAAACCTGTGCTCCTCATCAACAACAACAAGCCCTAAATTTAAAAACTCAACATCCTTTGAATAAACAGAGTGTGTTGCAATCAATATATCGATCGTGCCATCTTTTAGCCCTTTTAGTATCTTTTCCCTTTCTTTTTTCGTTGTAAACCTGTTTAAAAGGGCGATATTTACGGGAAAATTCTTAAACCTCTGCGTCAGTGTTTTGTAATGCTGTAAAGACAAAATCGTAGTTGGCACCATCAAAACCGCCTGCCTTAGGTTAAATACGCAGATTGCAATAGCTCTCATCGCTACTTCGGTCTTGCCAAATGAAACATCTCCACAGATCAATCTATCCATGGGCGATTCTTTGGACATATCGTTTTTTATATCCTCAATAGCCTTTAGCTGATCGGCTGTTTCGTCGTATTCAAACATTGCCTCAAATTCCTCTATCTCAAACAGACCTACATTGAAAGGCTCCCTTTTTATAAGTTTTCTTTTTGCATAAGCATTTACAAGCTCAGACAGTATCTTCTTAATCGACTTTTTAATATTCTCCTGCTTTACTGCCCAGCGGTTGTTTCTTAGAGAGCTAACAGGCTCACTACCTCTGTAGGGATATAACATATCTGCGTTGTAAACAGGCAGATAGATCTTATCGCCACCCTCAAACTCAAGCTCAAAAAACTCCTCTTTACTGCCATCCACATCGATTTTTGTTAATCCGTTAAAAACAGCTATTCCATACCTTTTATGAACAACTTTATCATTTGCCTCAAAATCTACTTCAGTAGGCTTTTTTCTTTTAACCCTAACAGGCGATATACCCAGAACAGCACCAAACAGCTCACCAAACCCCACAACCACAAATCTATTCTTTTCATCAACAAGCCCCTCATCTATGCCAAGCCTGCTTAAATATACGCCTGGTGGCAGCTCAAAAGGTGAGCTGTGTAGGGTTTTATACTCAACCTGTCTGCCCTTTAAAAAGCCTGCAACCCTTTCAACCCTTAAATCTGAGCCACATGCAACCACAACCCTGTTGTTTTTGCCCGCTCTTTTTATCCTTTCAATCTTTTCAGCTATATCTTCATTCTCAACAAAAAGTTTTTTATATCCCAACTCAAAATGCTTAACCTTTTCAAAAAAAGCACTAACTCTTTCTTTTTTTTCAAACAGTCCTTCCTGATTGTAAAGCTCTGCAAGCCTAAAGAGTGATTCAACATCATCCTGCTCTACATTTGAATAAAACTCAAACTCCTCTGTTGGATAATCAAGTAGATGGTTTTTAACGCCAAGCAGTGCATAGCCAAACTCATCCTCTTTATAGCTATACTCTTTTGCTGGTAATACAATCAGGCTTTCAAGCTCTTTAAATGTTCTGTAGTTTTCTGCAAAAAATAGGGTTATCCGCTCAACCTCATCATCAAAAAACTCAATTCTTGCGGGTTTATTGTAAAACGGACTGAATAGGTCAACCACAAATCCCTTTTTTGAAAATTCACCGTAGTATTCAACGCTATCTGTTTGTATAAAGCCAGCATTAATGAGTTTTTTTTGAAGCTGTTCTATATCAATAATCTCACCCTTCCTTATCTCAAACATCTTATCGATAAACTCATCGCCACCAATCACAGGCTGAATAAGGGCGTTAATATTCGTAAAAACGATGCTATTATCAGGGCCACTTAGAAGCGTATAAATTGCCTTCAGACGATTGGATACTATAAACTCGTCAGGCTTTACACTGCAGTGGGGTGGTATTTCGTAGGAATAAAACAAGCCCTTCTGTCTCTTTTTTGAAAACAGCGCATCGAAAAAATCCAATTTCGCCTTTACTCTGTCGATCTCAACATTATCCCTTAAAATCACTATAGCTTTTCTGTTTATAAACGATAATCTATATGCAAGCTCTGTTAAATTCATTGCGAAATTATATAAAACTTCCCAACATAAGGCAGGATATATTTATACCCAAAGGATCTGGCAGCTTCTTTTGAGTCAAAACTACCCACAACAACCCTGTAGAGCTCAACACCTCTAACAACGGCTTTTACAATTCTTATACCCTTTATATATCGCATAAGTCTATCTTTAAACTTAATAGCATTGTATAAACTTCTGAATGCGCCAAGCTGTATTGCATAGTTGTCAAAACCGTTGAGGTCTTCATTTAAATGCGTATCTATCGTTATCCTCTCAAGCTGATTAAGTGAGGGCTGTTCTGGTTTGCTGTAGGTTATTTTAGAACTGGCATAAGAATTATTGCCAAGCACAATCAGCTTCACCCTTGCAGTTCCTGTAGGAATCATACCCAAATCCTTTGCTGCCGCATATGATAAATCGATAATTCTACCTTTGACAAAAGGTCCTCTGTCGTTTATTCTCACAACCGTGGAGCGACCGTTATCAAGGTTTATTACCTTAACAAGTGTGTTAAACGGCAATGTCTTGCTTGCAGCAGTATGTGCATACATATTGTAAATCTCACCGTTGGCTGTTCTTTTTCCATGAAAGTTAGGTCCATACCATGAGGCTATACCATACTGCGTATAGCCAGGCTTTACGGTTTTTAAAACTGGATAGGGATAGTAATACGGCTTAGATACTATCGCCCTTCTTATTGAACAGGAGGACAATAGCAATAAAGCTATAAGAAAAACAGCGGCTTTTTTAACCATACAGGCAATCTTCAACTTTTTGTTTTATTTTATCTATATCAAGTTCGGGTTTGATTTTTTCACAGACTATTACCTCAACAGGATGCGAATATAAAACAGGTTTTCCTGCAGGCATTACTTTATTGGTGTTGATAATCTTTACAGGATAGATCGGAAGCTTTTTCTTTTTTGCAGCAACCGCACCTCCATCCTTAAGCTGCTTATTCCTACGAGAGCCTTCAGGAAAAATCACAACACCACCTTCGTCAAAATTCTTTAATAATCTTATCAGTCCTTTTGCAGCATCAATAGGGTCGTTTCTGTTTATTCCACTTACATTTAGCTTTTTTAAAGCCCTACCAAGAAAAGGAATATCGAATAGCTCTTTTTTTGCAAGCCAGTGTAATTTTTGAGGAATGGCAACATATAAAGCTATGATATCGAAATAACTTTCATGATTGGGAAGCAAAACAAATCGCTTATCATATATAAAACCTTTAACTTTCACATCTATATTAAACATTTTAACAACTTCAAAAGCCCATCTTCTAACAGTTTCATCGTCTAAAGCGTTGTAATGCTTAAAAATATAGAAAACACTATAGCTGCAAAACTTAAGATAGTTAAAAAAACCCTTCATAGCAAAACTTTGAAAGATGTACCTCTTTTAGATGTTGAAATCTCTATATCACCGTTTAATATCTCTACAGCCTGTCTAACTATCGCAAGCCCCAGCCCTGTGCCGTTTTTCTTTGAAGTGTAAAACGGCTCAAAGATCATGGAAATATCTTCAATTCCCTCACCATCATCAATAATTTCAAAAACCACCCTATCACCTTTTTTATAAACCTTCAGTTCAACGGTTGTCTTTGCTGCATCTGTAGCATTTGAAAGAATATTAACCAGAGCGCTTTTTAGAAGGTTTTTATCTGAAACGAAGGTAAAATTTTCAACCTCTTTGTTGAATTTTACATCGGCATTTTTTATCGATGCATAGATCTCAAACTCAAGCTCATGTGCAAGGCTAATACTATCGATCTGCTCTGGCGAATAGTTAACGGTTTTTGTAAAAAGCAATGTGTTGTTCACTATATTATTGATCCGTTTTATACTCATCATGATATTATCAACAATCTCTTTCTTTGTGCCATCATCAAGGAGCGGCACAAGCAGCTCAATACTTGCAAGAGGATTTTTTATGTCGTGGGCAATGGAGGCTGCCATCTGACCAATTATTGCAAGCTTTTCCTTTTTGTAGTTTTCTTCTTTGAGTTTTTCAACCTGTGTTATATCAGAAAACACGATCACCGCGCCGCTTATCTTGCCATCCTCCTCTTCTACGCAGTTTGCAGAAACACTCAAAATCTTTTTTGACGAGTTAGTTTCAATCTCAACCCTTTTGTTGTCTTTAAAAAACTCTGCAATACCGCAGCCGTTTAGTTCAAGCAAGCTTTTAATAGCAAACACCTCTCCAAAGTGTCTGCCTTTTACAGAGCTCTCATCTACACCAAAAACCTCTTCAGCCTTTCTGTTAAATGTTACGATTCTTCCATCCAAATCAATCGATGCAACACCTGTATCGATGCTTTTTAAAATATTCTCAAGATAACGCCTGTTGCTTTCAAGCTTACCCTCAAGCAGTTCAAATTTTCTTTTTAGCTCGTTGTATGAGTTTTCCAGTTTCTTGCTTGTATCAAGAACAGCCTCAAACATAACCTGCAGGTTTTTTAGCTTATCATCACTCATAGTAGAAGTGCCTTTAGAATGTTTATATATTCACTGTTTGGGTTGATAGCTTTGAGTTTATTGAAATACTCAACGGCATGCTTTTTATCGTTCAGCTTTATATAGCTCATAGCTATGTAAAATAGTGCCCTCTGGCGATAATGAATAACATTTATGAGATTTTTCAAAATGGCTATGGAGTTTTTGTAGTCTCCTTTAAGATATGCAACATAACCCTTAAAAAACTCAACCTTATCGCTATATATTCTAACAGAAATAGATGAAAGTATAACTTCTGCATCTTTTAACTTCTTAATGTTAATGAGACATTCTGCCATTCTCAAAGACAGATAATCATCCATCAATTTTTCTTTAATCTCAGAAGCCTTCTTATACAGTTCATAGGCTTTTTTATAATCACCGCCAAAGAAGTTTATATCGCCAAAAATCATATTTATGTAATACACATACGGCTTTGTTTTTTGCAGCTGATCAACAATGGACGATGCTTTGATGTTGTTACCCATCTCCACATAAAACTTGGCAACCACGGCGTTTTGACACTCCTGATCCTTAATCGAATGCATTATTTTTTCAACCTCTCCGATTTTAAACGAAAACACCAAAGCCCAGGCAAGTCTGCAGAGGTCTGCCTTTGGTGGCTTCAGTTTCAAAGCTGCATCATAAATCTTCTCAACCAATTCAAGGTCTGGCTGGTTATAGAACTCATCCAGCAGTTTGTTAATTGCATCGGCTGCCATGGGTTGTGCAAGTTTGTTGTATGAGCTTTCTGGATACTGTTTTTTTAGTTTTATAAGATAGGATAATGCATCTATATAGTCTTTGTTTCTGTAATTCTTTCTTGCATAAACATACAGGGCAAGAGAAACAATTTCGGGGTCGTTTTTATATTTTGCCACAATCTCATCGATTGTCTTTTTATCAACATCGCCTTTTTTAAGCTTTCCCTCATCAAGCAGCTTTCTTGCAAGGTTTTTAAGCTTAACATCTTTTATATTGGATAGAATCCAGCCGCCTCTGAATTTTAGATCGTCAAAATCGTTTTTCTTCAAGTCGCACCGCATCCGTCCGATATAGGAGTAAGCCTTTATCTCTTTATCATGTGTCTGCTCAACATAACCGAACACATTTTCAGCCTCTTTGTAATCCTCAAACTCACACAGCGACACCCCGATATCAACAAGCTCTTTGTAATAATTATCAACATCGATCTCCTGAAGCTTTTTTGACATGTAGTAGTAGGCTAAAACAGCGCGCGCATAATCCTTTTTCTTATAAAAACACTCAGCCGACAATACCATGCTCAATGGGTAGTATGGGTTTGATTTATCAACAAGCAAAAGATGTTTTAAAGCAAGCCTGCAGTTGTGCTCCATAAAGTAGCTATAGCCGATCATAAAAGCTGCCTTTGATGCCCATTTCGTGGATGCAAAATCCTTCTCGATTTTTTTATAAATAGTCCGTGCGGCAATAAACATCTTTCTTGTTTGATAGATATCGGCGATGGAAAACAGGGTTTGGGCAACCGTGTCGTTTTTGGGTGAAAGTGAGATAGCCCTGTTGTATATAGCAATGGCTTTGTCATACATCTTCATATTCTTGTAGCAGTCGCCCAGTAGAAAATACGCAGATAAGAAAAAATGACTCTGCGGATATTTTTTGATAATTTCATTAAAGAAGGCAGCGGCAAGCTGATAGTTTTTTATGTAAAACGCCTTAACACCGCTAAAAAACAGCGATTCATCATAGCTTGTCTGCATCTTTTTTGTCGTCTTAAAAGTTGTTTTGGATATAAAATAGGGAATCGCTAAAAGATTTTGAGGAACACCGTTTTTTGGGTTTTCAACATTATGTTTTCTGGGTAGCTGCGGTTTTAGGGTAATATCACCGTTTTGCAGTGTATATTGAGGGATATAGGGTTTTTTTAGCTCAATAACAATCTGAGAAACATTATCCGCATTTGTTATTGATAGGCTTTTAAAAAACCTATCACCTAAATTTGAGCCAAGAATCTGCTTTTTTGCAATCTTTCCCTTTATTCTAACAACAAAATAACGCCCCTTTTTAAAAATTGTGGCATTATCCGGCACATCTGTGATCTTAAAATAAGATACACCACCCTTGCTGTATAGTGAAATCTCTGTGGCATAGCTGTTAATTGAAAAAACTATGGCAATAATCAGACAGAATAAAACATAAATTCTTCGCAGAGCTTTTTAACCTCCTGCCTAATTGCTGAGTATTTTTTTTCATCCCCGATGTTGTTGAGCGTTTCTGTAATTAGCTCACCGATTTTTTCCATCTCCTTTTCCTTCATGCCGCGTGTTGTAATAGCTGGTGTCCCAATCCTTATGCCGCTTGTAATAAAGGGTGAGCGTGTTTCACCGGGAATGGTGTTTTTATTTACCGTTATACCGACTTTACCCAGTGCCTCTTCTGCTTCTTTGCCTGTTATGTTTTTGTTGGTTAAATCCACAAGCATAAGATGTGTATCTGTGCCACCGCTAACAAGCTTAAAACCGTTATCCATCAATACTTCAGCGAGCTTTTTAGCATTTTTTACAATCTGCTTTTGATACTCCTTAAACTCATCACTTAAAGCTTCCTTAAAGCATACGGCCTTTGCTGCTATAACATGCATGAGCGGACCGCCCTGCATTCCAGGAAACACCATCTTATCGATCGGTTTTGCAAAAAACTCCTTTGTCATTATCATACCACCACGAGGACCCCTCAATGTTTTATGTGTTGTTGTTGTAACAAACTCACAATAAGGAATGGGGCTTGGATGGATGCCAGCTGCAACCAACCCTGCAATATGGGCAATATCAGCCATCAGATAGGCATCAACACTATCTGCAATCTCTCTAAATTTTTTAAAATCGATAATGCGCGGATAGGCACTTGCACCACAGACGATCAGCCGTGGTTTAAACTCCTCAGCAATCGCCTGAACCTCATCATAATCGATTAAACCGGTTTCTGGATTTACGCCGTAGCCAAAACTGATAAACAGTTTACCGGAAAAGTTTACACCCGCTCCATGTGTTAGGTGTCCACCGTTTGACAAAGACATGCCAAGCAGCCTATCGCCCGGCTGAAGCGTGGCTAAATAGATAGCCATATTTGCTTGAGAACCAGAGTGTGGCTGAACATTGACATGCTCAGCCCCAAACAGCTTTTTTGCCCTCTCTATGGCAAGATTCTCCACAATATCAACATATTCACAACCACCGTAGTAACGCTTGCCGGGATATCCTTCTGCATATTTATTTGTCATCACAGACCCTTGAGCCTCAAGCACAGCTTCAGAAACAAAATTCTCAGAGGCGATCAGCTCAAGTCCGTACATTTCCCTCTTTTTCTCATTCTCTATAGCCTCAAAAACCTCTGGATCAAAATCCTTTAACACGCTCATAATACCTCCAATTCTGTAATCTTATTTATTCTTCTTAGATGCCTACCACCATCAAAGGGCGTCGAAAGAAAGATCTTTACCATCTGTTTTGCTATCTCAATACCTGTTGTTCTGCCTCCAAATGCAATAATATTGGCATCATTGTGCCTTCGTGCAAACTCAGCCGTATAAGCATCATGACACAGTGCACACCTTATACCTTTAACCTTATTTGCTGCAATACTCATACCGATACCAGTACCGCAGATAAGAATCCCGATGCTTTTGTTCTCAACAACCTTCTTAGCAACGGTTTTTGCAATATCTGGATAATCCACAGAATCAGCAGAAAATGTACCCACATCCTCAAAACTTTCACCTAACTCCTCAAGAAACCTCTTTATCTCCTCTTTTAGAAAAAAACCGCCATGATCAGAACCTATAACAACCACCCTTTTTCACCCCTTAGATAGTGTTTGCCCTTTTATATCAAAACTCAAGATACTTTTCTATACAATCTATCCAGTTTGTATATGATTTCCTCAACAGAGTGAGCATCTTCAGGA
The DNA here is from genome assembly GCF_000744435.1 of Hippea jasoniae. NCBI lineage: Bacteria > Pseudomonadati > Campylobacterota > Desulfurellia > Desulfurellales > Hippeaceae > Hippea > Hippea jasoniae. The sequence continues at coordinate 27,942 of NZ_JQLX01000010.1, read as the reverse complement.
TATCTCATACACGCAAAACTCAAATGGCAGTCAACCTTTGACTGAATTGTGCTTATAAGCGTTTTTACAAACAGTTGGGGACTGTCAACACCTTTCACAATAAAGGTAAACACATTCTCACTTCTTGCAGCCTCACCAGGCACACTTTCCTTCAAAATATCAGCCACTGCAAGAATAATACTATCTGCATCCCGTTTTGATTTTTCAAACCACACCTTATAATAATCCTCAACCGCTAACCTGCACACACTAAAATTCACCCCTCTGGCTATCAAATCGCCTATCAATAAGTGGAGTTTATCCATACTAAACAGGCCGCTAAACCAATCCCTGTAAAACATATCCCTTCTTAAGGAATCGATATAATCTGGCAGAATGCTTCTTTGCTTTTTAAGCTGATTGCCCATGTTGTACATCTCTTCAATGTATGGCAAAATCTTTTCTATTATTTCAGGGTCAAACTGACTGCCGCTGTTTTTAAGAAGTTCATCTTTGGTCTGCTTAAGCATCATTGCCGACTTATACGGTCTTGTTGTGGTTATTGCATCAAACGAATCAGCTACTGCTAAAATTCTTGCAGAAAGAGGAATATCCTCACCCTTCAGTCCATCGGGGTAGCCTTTGCCATCAAAGCGCTCATGATGACCCCTTATACCATCCAAAACATCTGCAAGCATCTCAGAGTTTTTAAGTATTTCATAGGAAAACACGGCATGCAGCTTCATAATCTCATACTCGTTTTTGGAAAGCCTTGTGGGTTTGAGCAAAATTACATCGGGGATGCCGATTTTTCCAACATCGTGAAAGAGCCCCGCCATATAAATCTTTTTCTGAAACTCATCATCAAAGCCCATAACAGATGCGATAAACCGTGCATACTCACCCACCCTGCGTGAGTGACCCTCCGTGTATTTATCCCTTGCCTCAATTGCATTCAACAGCGTTTCTATAACATTTTCCATCATCGTTGAATGGTGAATATTTGTAGCGATGATTGTGCCAAGCAGCTTTAAAAAGTTAAAATCCTCTTCTTTAAAGTTATTATCAGATTTTCTGCCCACACACATAACACCAAAATATCTATTGTTATACGCAATTGTTGCACACATAGCCTTTTTTTGCTTACTTTTTAACTTTGCCTCTTTGCTTATGAGATGTGAACTATAGTAATCGTTGAGAATAATTGATTCTTTCTTTTTCCAGCTTAAGCCAGAGATAGAACCTTCAATATTGATATAATTTTCTGTTTTTAGACTACCATCGTATGCATAATAGATATTTTTCTGTTTTAAAAAGATACCCGCAAGGTCAGCACTAAATACATCCTTCATGGCTTTTAAGATTTCTTCAATATTTTGAGATGTAATATACTCACCTTTGATTGAGAAAATATTGCTTATCAATTTCAATCTTTTATTTAATCTCTTCAGTGCTATTTCTTTTTCTTTCTCCCTTTTTATTCTTAATGCAACAACAACTGCACCGCTTATGGCAATTCCAAGAGCTACAAATATCAGTGTAATGATTATCAACTCAGCCCTTTTAAGTTTATCCTTTACAAAAAATAACAGTGGGGAATGCTTAACAAGAAACAGATGTAAAACGGCAAAATCAACAAACACCACAGAGCTGCTTATCAGGGCATTTTTGTACCTTAATTGTTTAAGAGGTGCTGATGATACAATAATCTCATAATCTTTTAAATAGGAGATGTTTCCTGCAAGTCTGCCGCTTATATCAACAATCTCAACAATGCTACCAATATACTCTTTGAAGAAAATAGGCTTTATAAGCAATAGTGCAGTGGTGTTTTTGTGCTTTTTAAAGTTATAAAAAGTAGAGTTAAAATAAAGGCTTTTAGAGTAGCTTTTTGCTATCTCTATATCCCTTTTAAGCTGCTTTATGCCTGATATCGGCGCTGAGTTTAATGCAATGGGTCTGGTAAAATTTGGATACAAAAACGAAACCGTCCAGTTATCTGAAACAAAATATATGCCTTTTATAAGCTCTTTTGGAGCAACAAACAGGTATTTATTCAATCTTTTTGTAATTACCGCCTTATCAATCACTCCCTCAAAAGCCGCATCCATCATTTTTTTGTTTGTAATCAAATCCTCTATCATCCGTTGCTTGACATTGCCTAACTGTTTTTCAAGCTGTAGCTGTGAGGAATGCCTAACGGCAATAAATACCTCATCCAATAGTCTATCAACGGCCAGGTATAGAAACACCACAGAAAGGATAATACTTAAAAAGGCAAAATATTTAATAAGCTTCATCTAACGCATTCAAAACGCTTATAGGGAGTTTTATGTTTAACTGTTTTGCCCTTTTGAGGTTTATAACAAGCAGGGCTTTTTGTGCATTCTCTATTTTTAATTTATTGATATCAGTTTCATTTAGTAGTTTTACAGCCATATCTGCAGCCTGTCTGCCCATAGCTTTAAAATCAATCGCAACACCACCAAAAAGCCCTGCTTTTGCAAATGTTGTATTAATAGCTATATCAGGTTTTCTGGCAATTTTAATTGCAATAGGAATGATGTGAAAAATATCAATCCTTTTGCCGTTAAAAGAAAGAGAGTGTGTGTTTAAAATATATGCAACAATAGATTTATCTTTGTTGATTCTTTCAAGAGCTCTTTTAAGCTCATTGACGCTATCAACATCAAAAAACACAAACAAATTCGACAGATGAGCCTGTTTTAATTCATAGATAATCTGATTTTTAACGATTCTGCCTATTAAATCCTTACTTGATACAACGGCAATCTTACCATTACCCAAGATTTTTTGCATAAATTCAACGCTTTCTGCTATATGCAGTTTTTCATAAACACCTACAATATTGGCTGTTGGTATCCTGTTTTTCATAAAATGCAACTTTTTATTGTAAACCGAAGGCAGAACATTTATGCCGCTAAATACAACATAAAACGGCTTACCCAGCAGTCGCCTTGCAAAAAGCCTGAAGGCCGGATCATCAAACAGAACAACAATGTTAGGTTTAAAGTTTAAAATCTCCTTATAAACCTTATCCGCTATAGCCCTCTGCTGTTTTTTTGTAATATTTACGGTTTTTGTTTTTAAAAATACAATCTTATAGAGTGTATTGTTATCGTTATAACCGTAATATCTCATCTCATTTAGAAAACCCTTTAGTTGAGGAACACCGCATAGATCGTTTTTTGAGTAGCTTTGAATGATAAAAATCCTCACCTTTGCAAAGCTATTCACAGAAAACAGTAACACAAACAGTAATACCAACAGCCGCTTCATTTTAGACCTCCGGCAGATACCCAAGCGCCTCTTTTACCTTCTCTTCAGGATACTCATAATCCTCCATCTGACCGCTTAAATACATATCATATGAGGTCATATCAAAATGGCCATGACCGGAGAAGCAGATCAAAATCGTTTTTTCCTTTGCCTCTTCTTTTGCTTTAATAGCCTCATCAACTGCCGCTTTAATTGCATGGCAGGTTTCAGGTGCAGGCACAATACCCTCTGTTTTGGCAAACAATACACCTGCCTCAAACACCTCTGTCTGTTTATAGCTTGTAGCCTCAATCAATCCGTCTTTCTTTAACTGGCTGATAATCGGTGAATCACCGTGGTATCTCAAACCACCTGCATGGATGGATGGAGGCATAAACTGATGACCCAATGTATACATATTCAAAAGCGGCGTCATCTTAGCAACATCGGCATAATCGTATCTAAACACACCCTTTGTTAAGGTTGGACAGCTTGCAGGCTCAACAGCCACCACCCTTACATCTTTGCCGTTTATTTTATCCCTGATAAACGGCAGCGATATACCGCCAAGATTCGAGCCACCGCCGCATGGGGCAACAATCACATCGGGATAATCGTTAACCTTCTCAAGCTGCTTTTTTGCCTCAAGACCGATAACCGTTTGATGCAACAATACATGGTTTAGCACACTGCCAAGTGCGTAGTTTGTGTTTTCATGCTCCACAGCATCCTCTATTGCCTCGCTAATTGCAAGACCCAGACTGCCCTGATTGTCGGGGTCTTTTTTAAGGATCTCTCTGCCTATCCTTGTGTTGTTGCTGGGTGATGCAAAAACCTCAGCTCCCCACAGATGAATCATTGATTTTCTAAACGGCTTTTGATTGTAGCTGACTTTCACCATATAAACACGCACATTGATACCAAGCAGTGAACCTGCAAGTGCAAGCGCACTACCCCACTGACCGGCACCCGTTTCTGTTGTTAATGTTTTGATACCTGCTTCTTTGTTGTAATAAGCCTGCGCTATGGCTGTATTGGGTTTGTGACTACCTGCTGGTGATACAGATTCGTTTTTGTAGTAGATCTTTGCAGGCGTTCCTAAAGCTTTCTCAAGATTCAAAGCCCTAACAAGCGGTGTTGGCCTCCACAGAGCATAGATCTCCCTTACCTTTTGCGGAATCTCAATCTCCGTTTGCGTTGACATCTCCTGCTCAATCAATGCCTCTGGAAAAATCTTTAAATCCTCTGCCGTTAGAGGTTTTTTTGTTTGAGGATTTAGCGGTGGCTTGAGGGGTGTGAGCAAATCCCCAAGCACATTATACCAATAAGTAGGCATCTCGTTTTCGCTTAATAGAATCTTTCTTTCCATAACCTCCCCCTAAAATTTATTGTTGGCTGAATAAATCCATTTAAACTTAATAAATGCTTTTGCTCCACTTCCGCCTCCATCAATCACCAAAATCTTTGCATATCCACCTTTAAGGGTTTTGATGCAATACACATGACCCACATAAGCCCTCTGTGTAGCATAGTAGTCAGTATACCCATTTTTAGGGCAGGCTTTCAAGTCCATAAAACTTATTCTTCCCATATCCCTGATATATCCAACATTGAAATACGGCTTATCGTAGCCTTCCGCTTTGGGATTTACAAAACCCGCTGCAAGGTCCATCTCTCTGTTTGAAAACTTTCCTGTTGCAAAATCGATCGAATATCCTCCATTATTAGTGTGTGCAACATGGGAGAGTATGGCTACTTTAGCTGTTTTTGATACTGAAGCATTGGTTTTAGAAGCAACAAAAAAGTTATCGCCCTCAATCTCTGTAATTACAAAAGGCGAAATACTGTATTGAAAGTCAAACGATTTTCTAACAATATGCACCACTGCAACGCCATGTTTTTTATCAGGTAATCTCCTAAATGCCACCCTTACCATTACCTCATACTCATTTGAGCCTTGCGAAAGGTTTCTAAAACCCACAATTTTAATAGATGTAAAATTCAACCTGATATCCCTTTTTGACAAGGCACTTTTTAGAAGGCCACTTACAGGCTCCTGCGTTAGAAAAATCGTTTTTGAGTTGTGCATATTGAAGTAATTTTCAAATCTTTCAAGGAAGTTTTTTATTTTTTTGTCAATATCATAGTAGGCAAGCGTTATATAGATGCCCTTTGAGGCATCACCATTTGCATTTTCTGCCTTTAAGTAAAACGCTATAGTGTAGGGTTTTAGTTTTACAGGGCAACTAAAGCGATTGCCATTCATCCTGCATTCATATCTACCCTGCTTATTTTCTAAAAACACCTCTTTTATGTTGCATGATGAACTATCACACAATTTTTTTACATTGCCTGCTATAACAACGACACTACCAACATTGACCTTTGAAAAGTTATAGGAATAACCATACGGGCGGCGGTGTGGAATTTGTGAGTTGATCGTCAAATCTGAAACCTGTGGCGGTGCAACATGAAAGTGCGAGCTTGTTGGTTTTGCAAAACTGTTAGAGTAGTTTTTTACATCAAAAGTCGGTTTAAACGGCAGATAGCCTATCAATTTTATTATCCTGTTGGTTTGATAGCTACTGGTCTGGTTAGAGGCAGTTTTTTGAAGCAACTGTTTTAAATGCTCATTTATCTTTTCCATTTTCTTAAGCGATAGAAGCTCCATTTTTAGATACTCATCCCTGATGTAGTCGCACTGGCTTTTATAATTAGCAAGATGGGCATATATCTCTTTGGCTTTTGATGCAGTTCTATTATACCCTTCATAGACCTCACCAACCCATAGCTTTATATCTGATGCTGTTTGGTTAAGTGCCTTTAGGTAAGCCGACAATGCCTTTGCCTTATCCGAAAGCCTTTTTGCTTCATCGTAGCAGGCATCTAAATTCTCATTCTGTTTTTCGATAAGCTGCCTGAAGTAGCTGATTGAATGAATTCCGATCGAGTTTTGCGTATTTTGTTTAATCTTTTCTAAAAGCGACTCAACATGCTCATACCTCATATACCTTTTTGCATAGGCATCAAATTCACCAAGACTCATAAGGGAAATAAATCTATTCGATATATTTTCTGCAATCTGAGTGTAATCTTTTTGCTCTTTGAACTTTTCAAAGTTGATACTCAGCATTGACCAAACGGCTTCATTGAGTTTTTTCTGAGCTTCAACAAAACTTAAAAAATCGCTATTTTTATCAAAAACAAGGGAATATTTAACAAAACTGTTCTGCAAACCTGTAAGATAATCAACTACACCTGAATATTTTTTACTGATCTGCTCTAAATCGCACCGTTTATAGAAAAATCTTTTATCGTGATATGGTATTATAGCTGGCTTTTCCTCATCAAACGGGTAGCAGCAGGTAAAATTCATTAAAGAAAATTGTGTAAATTGATAATCATCTATATAGCTTTGCATTGTTGAATAATACCTCTCAACAAAACCGTTTAGATCCCTATAGCCACTGTCCAATAACTGCATATCAAAAGAGGCGTTGGCAATGTTTACTTTGAGTCTATTTTGCACATTATCAAAATCCTGCCATTTCAGTTTTTTCCATAAACCATGCAAAAAGAAACCGTTCTGGTCAGTTTGAGATTTTAGATGTTTCACAAGTCCAAAATCTACAGGATGGTTTTTTAGATTCTCCTTAAGTTTAGATGTTTTTGAAGCTATATAGCTTTGAGCCTCACCATGCAAATCGCAAATTTTTTCCATCTTTGATGCAAGCTTTTTTTGAGCCATCAATCTTTTTTGAGCCACTTGATTATCAATATCTTTAGCAAAAGAAACCATCTCGTTGTAGTAGCGCCTTTCATAGCCACCTAATTTAATCCTCTCAAACAACCGCTTTTTGAAAGAGATAAACCTTCTAAAATCAAGCTGACCATTTAAGTAGTTATCACCCATCTTTGAGTAGATGCTTTTAAAACGCTCCACATCCTTTTCATTAAAAGTTAAATTATAGCGATCCTTTTCAAAATTTAGCACCTCACCCATCAATGTTGCAGGTCTGTTCAGTTTTAGCTCAAGAACATCATAAGGTGAAAGGTTAAACATATCCTCTGCTATCTTTTTTATCTGTGTTTTGTTGGGTTTTTTAGATAAATTCTTTTTTGCAAGCCTGTCGATTTTTTCTGCAAACTGTTTATTCAATAAATAAAGCCTGACATTTTGGGCATTTAGAGGAACTTCAGCCCTCATAAGCTGCATGGCAGCATGGTTTATATCGTTAAGCTTGAATGTTGATATTTTTTTCAGCATACCTATAAACTCTTTTATTGTTATCTGAGAGTTACCCTTTGATGATAGATTGATAATTGCAACATTATTAACAAGGGCTCTGTAGCGTTTGTTGTTTTCATAGCGTCTTAGGTTTTCAAGTGTGGGTTTTTCCTTTGCAAGGACAAGCATTCTTGCGTATTTTCTCAACACCTGTTTGCGTTTTTCTACGCTATTTAAAATTTCCCACCTTGCCTGTTTTGCCAGAATCTCAAGCTGCTTTTTTCTATAAAAATAGACCTTTATTTTTGTGTAAATCTCAAGCGTTTTTGCATACATCTCGTTTTTGAGCTTTTCTTTCCACTTCTTTTTATCAGTAAAGAAATCTGTTCTTGCTAAATTAAACTCAAAGTCATCAAACCAGCTGTTTATTTGGTAAACCACATCCCGCCATTTCGGAATATAACCCGACTGCCATCTTTCAACATTGGGCTTTAAAAAGGTTCTAACAAAAGCCTTTCTATCTTGATCGTGAGCCCATGTATTAACAGATTTAAATGAATATTTGGCAAACTCCCATGCATAACCAACAATCGAAGCAGCCTCGCTACCAACAAGCAGTCCAAACACCTCTTTTGCTGCCGTCTCGCCTATCAACCTTTTGCCTTTCTCTATCTCGCCATGAGAAAAGTAATCGATAGACTGCAACACATCCTCAACGGGCAGGTCGCTGCCTAAGGTTTCATTAAGCTGGTCGTGAAGTTGTGTTTTTACATCATCCCACGCCTGCTTTTTAATTACATCATATAGGCTTGCAGCAAAGAGGTTTGTAGAAAACAACAAAAATATAAACACAAAAAACAGCCTCTTTCTCATAATCCCTCCTTATGGTTTGCTTATAGAAAAACCTCTATGAAAGTTGTTTAATCAATCTTATAAAAAATACTTACAAGCTCCCAGTTACCGTTGTGTTTATAATACCCAAGCTTATATTTCAGCTTTGAAGGTGAGGTGTTAAAATAGCCCTCCACAATTTCAACACCCTTTGTGCTTTTATACTGTTTGGTTATAACGGGCCTAAGGTTTTTTATATCATTCCAGTTGATATTTACACCCTCAAAAGCCTTAAATGCGTTTCTAAGCTGCTGTTTTGTTGCGGTTTTTTTAACAAGCACAGATAGATGATTGTATAGCTTTGTGTAATCTTTTGTTTGAACTGCCTCAGCAAAAAGCATTGTTGTTTCTTTAACCATCGAGGCAAAATTTACATCTTGTTGGTTTTGCTGATTGTTATTGCTCGTTTCAATGCCGCCTTTTGGAAAATAGATATAGTTGATCTTCCATGAATCGTTTTCTTTAACCAATGTAATTCTTACAGGCATAACAGAGCCATCAGAAAACTTAAGTGAACCTTTGAGCTTTGCAACTCCTGATGCATCTTTTTCTCTGCTTGTCCAGGAAGCTGTATCAAAATTTTTAAACCTTTCATAGGGAAAAAAATGTTTCAGTTTATCCATCGATACATTGCTTTTAAAACCTTTAGAGAGGTATGTTTCAGCCTGAGTATAGTTGCCATGTTTTATTGAAGCAAAAAAATTATCTGCCACCTCTGCAATATCCTTGGTCAAAAACACCACTACAGCAAAAGAAACAACAACCAAAACGATAAAAATACCCACGAATTTAAGAAACTTTCTCATCTCTCCTCCCTTCAAAAATTTAAATTTTACTTTAAATTTTACCCTTACTTTTTTAATATCTTAATGTTGCTTCAGGTTTATGTCAACAAAAATGGAATTTTTTAACTTAATAGTTTACAGGAGGTGAGCTATTAAACCCAAAAATAGAGGGCTTTTTGAGATGACAGCTGCAACACTGATATGGGGCTCTATCCCAATTTTTGCTATTCTTTGCAGTCTACCATCACCGATTTTTGTTTTCTTTAGAGTTCTGTTTGGTTTGCCTTTTGTTGTGGTTTTGTCTTTAAAATATATCGGAAAACAAAACCTCTTAAATCCAAAGCCGTTTTTGTGGATTTTTCTTTCGGGTGTTGCCCTTTCTCTAAACTGGATTTTCTTCTTTTTTGCCATCCAGATTACAGATGTGGCAACAGCCGTGATATTGTATTACTTTGGGCCTGTTTTTACGATCATTTTAGCCGTTGTATTTTTAAAAGAGCCTTTAACAAAAAGAGTGGCGATTTCAACTATCGTAGCATTCTTTGGCGCTATTCTAACCATTGCTCCATCTTTCGAAAAAAGCTCAAACATAACCTTATACGGCATATTAATAAGCCTTCTTGCAAGCCTGTTTTATGGACTACTGGGTTTTTTCTCAAAACTTGCAACAAAACATCATAAGCCTATAAAAATAACAACCTATCAGCTTGCCATATCGATTGTTTTTACGCTGCCGTTTGTGTTCTTTTTAAAATTCACGCTCGACACAACAACCATCCTTTTACTTATCGTTACAGGCATAATCCATACAGCTTTGGCATTGTTTTTATGGTATGATTCATTAAATTTTATAACCGTCTCTGAAGCTTCGGTTTTATCCTACCTTGATCCGTTCTTTGCCATCGCCCTTTCGTTTATCATCTTTGGCCAAAAACCACTACTTTTGCAAATTATAGGCGGAATTTTTATAGCCATAGGCGGCATCATGGTTTCGATGCAAAATACAAAAAGAAAGTTATCTTAAAAATTAAATATAAATTAGAAAATTAGTTAAATATTCTCTTACTATATAAAAATACTTGACTGAATAAATAAATTACTGTAAAAATATCCTTAGTTTTACAGGATTAGTTAAATGGATGAAGAACTACTTAAGGCTTTAAACAAATCAGATATACTTGGTTTTTATATATATTCAACTGGTGGATATATAGTTTATGCAAATAATGCATTTTGTAATTTTGTTGGTTATACGCCTGAAGAACTAAAACAGACAAAGCTAATCGATTTAATAGATGAGTCATACAAAAAAGAAGCAGATGGGATTATCAAGCGCAGGCTACAGGGCGAGGATTTTGTTGTTGAGCTGCAGGAGATTCTCTACAAGACAAAACAGGGATTTATAAGGCCTGCAATGAATTTTTGCTACACGGCAACCTACAACAACAACTATGCAGGCATAGTGATTGTTGTTGATCAGGCAAAACAAAAGATATATGAAATCTTTTATCGAATCCTGTCAAACATAAACAGAATAATATCAGAAACAGAAAATGAAAAAGAGGCTTTAGAGAAAATCTGTAAGGTTATATCTGAAGAAAAAGGGATAGACCTTGCCGTAATAGGTGCACCCGATCCAAAAAAACTATCGTATAAACCTCTATTTGCATACGGTGGAAAAGCCTATAAAACCCTATTTAAAAAGTCAAAGATTAGCATAGATCCACAAAAACCATCAGGCAGGGGCACAATAGGTCAGGCATATTGGACAAAAAAGATAGTTTCGGTTGGCGATGTATACAAAAACGACAACCTATCCTACTGGAGGGATTTACAAAAACGATTCGGTGTTTATTCAATCTGCTCTATTCCATTGTTAAGGTACGGCAAAACTGAATACATATTAACGCTATATTCAAAAATAAAAAACCTGTTTTCAGAGGAATACCTCTTTCTGTTTGAAAACATAAAAAAGGTAGTATCAGCTGCATTGGAGAAATTTGAAATAAACAAATTAAACAGAATTCTTCTAACAGCCATAGATAAATCCTTTGACTTAACTGTTGTTGCCGACAAAAACCTTAAAATACAGTTTGTAGGTGGCAGAATTGAACAGATTTTGGGTTATAAAAAAGAGGAAATTTTAGGCAAACCGTTTAAGATATTGATCTATGAAACCGCTGATGAAAGCCTTTTTGGATTTTACAGAAAGCTTCGAAAGTCTAATTTATTTTCAGAGGTTGCCTTATGCAAAGCAAAAAACGGAACACCAAGAAAGGTTATGCTTCAGATATCACAGATAAAAAGCGATACAACATACTACATAGCAGCCATTAAGGATATTACAAATGAAAAAGTGTTGATAAAAGCAATAGATGATATACTAAAAAAAGACCCTCTCACTGGCCTTCTAAACAGGGATGCCTTTATTGATGCTATAAACCGTTTTATCGAAAGAGCAAAATATAAAAAGATATTGGGTGGAGTATGCATTATAAACCCTGTTCAGTTTTCTTCCATTAATGAGATGTTTGGATTTGAAGCAGGTAATGAAATTCTAAAAAGTATCGCAAAACGCATAACTGCTTTTTTGAGGTCATACGATGTAGTGGCAAAGTTAGAAACATCAAGGTTTGGTGTGCTTTTTAAAGATATGAGCAATACAGAAGACATTATAAGTGTCAGCTCAAATCTGTTAAATCTTTTATCGAAACCATACAAAACAAAGGATGGCAGAGCCATTCAGATGATATTTAACTTCGGCGTAAGTGTTTTTCCTGTTGATGGAAAAACAGCAGATGAGCTGCTTTTAAAAGCCCACTTTTCATTAAAGGAGGCAAACAGAAACTCACCTTCTATTAGCTTTTACAAAGAAGAGATTAAGGAAAAAATCACAAAATCACTGAAAATAAAGATGGAAGCAGAAAAAGCTTTATCCAAGAAAGAATTCGCTCTATTCTATCAGCCATATTTTGAAACTCTATCCCAGAAAATAGCAGGCTCAGAAGCTCTTGTTCGGTGGATCAAAGAGGGCAATATAATATCACCCATAGAATTTATACCTGTTCTTGAAAGGTCAAATCTTATTGATAGATTTGAAAAATACATAGTGGATCATGCCATAAATGCATTAAAAAAAATACCTAAACCGTTAAAACTATCAATAAACATAACACCAACAAACCTCAAAAACAAAGCATTTGTTGATTTCTTAACTAAAAAAGCGGGCGATTTTTCAAAGAATATCTCAATTGAGATAACAGAAAGACTCTTGCTTGAAAATTTAAGCAAAGCCAGAGAAATTCTAACCCAACTGAAAGATAACGGCTTTTCCATCTCTGTGGATGATTTTGGCACTGGTTATTCCTCTCTAAGCTACATATCAAACCTCCCCATAGACACAATAAAAATAGATATTTGCTTTACAAGAAAAATGGTTGAAGATGCCAAAACCCGCGCCATTGTAAACACCATTATCTACCTTGCCAGACAGCTCAATCTAAAAACAATAGCTGAAGGCGTTGAAACAAAAGAGCAGCTTGAGATTTTAAAAGAGTTTGGATGCGATTACATTCAAGGGTATCTGCTTGCAAAACCGATGCCTGAGAGTGAGTTTTTACAGCTGATAAATAGCAATTTCTAATAATCCTCATAACAAAAAATCTGTAAAATTATCTGCATGTATAACATCAAATTCGGCATCGCTGTAATATTTCTGCCAACTTTTGGGTATTTTTGTATGCTTTGGAGTATATTTCATCTCAAAAGCATGAATTTTACCATCTGAAACTTCAACTAAATCGATTTCTTCACCGCTGTAGGTTCGCCAAAAATAGTAAAGTGCAGGAATACGAGCATAAGTTGCTTTTTTAATCTTTTCCATTACAATAAAATTCTCCCACAAGCCTCCTACATCATCCCTTAGATTAAGCGGATTAAAGTTCATTATTACCGCATTTCTGATACCGTTATCGATGAAGTAATACTTGCTTTTTGACGATATCTCTTTTCTTAAATTCCTACCAAAGCCTTCTACTTTCCTTATAATAAAACTCTTTTGCAGCAGATCAAGGTATCTTTTCACCGTTTTGACATCTACATGAAGGTTCACGGCAAGTTCACTCAATGAAACAAGCTGCCCTACCTGAAAACTCAACAATCTCAACAGATCAAGTAATAAAGTCGATGACTTCATCTTTTCGAAACTCAAGATGTCTTTAAGTAGATAGGAATTCACAAGCTCTTGTAATATTTCGATTTTCTCCTGTCTATCTTTAGCCAAAACAACCTCTGGATACATACCAAAAATAAGAAAATCCTCAATTCTCTCCTTTAATTCATATCTGTTGTAAACCCCATAAACTTCACTCAAACTAAATGGATATAAAAGAATTGTTCTTTTTCTGCCCGTTAAAGGTTCACCTGTTTTATTTATCAAATCAAAAGATGAAGAACCTGTCGCAATTACATAGATATCATCAACATAATCAACGATAATTTTTAACGCTTTGCCTATGTTATTTATATATTGAGCCTCATCGATTGCAATTAGTTGATACCCTTCACAGTATTCTTTTATTTTTTTTAGATCAGCTTTCTCAAACAATTCCTTCAAAAGTATATTATCTCCTGTATCAAACTTATACTTATAAGAAGTTTTATTTAAAAACTCTTTCACTAATGTTGTTTTCCCAACCCTTCTTGCTCCATATATGATTAATACCCTATTTTTTTTAATCAGTTTTTCTAAGTCGTAAGCCCTTTGGATATACATAATAAACTTGTAGCATAACTCCACATTTTTGTCAAAATTTGTGGAGTGTGACTCCAAGAATTTTTAAAAATTTCAGGATTTTATCTGCACTGGGATCCCACTTACCATCAACACAACCCTATCAGCCATTTTGGCAACCTTTTGATTGATGCTCCCAAGCATATCCCTATAGCGCCTGCTTAGGCTATCGGCTGGCACAATACCCATCCCCACCTCGTTTGTAACGATATACAGGTCAAAGTTTATCTTTTTTAAAATTTCCAAGAAATTATCTATCTCTTCGGTTTTGTTGTAGTGTAAAAGGTTGAATGTCCAAACAGTTAAGCAATCTACAACACAAACTGCATTATTTTCTACTTTTATCAAAGCATCCGACAAAAAAACAGGCTCCTCAATCGTTTCAAATAATCCTTCTCGCTCCTCTTTATGTCGCATAATCTTTTCTTTCATTTCATCGTCAAACGCCTCTGCTGTTGCAATAAAGTAGCGTTTGCAATTGTATTTCTTTGCCATCTCAACAGCATATCGGCTCTTGCCACTTTTTGCACCACCTGTAATTAAACAAATCATACAATCATTTTACACTTAAAAACTCTGCAATACAATCTCCTTGACAGTTGCAAAAAAATCATATATGCCTTTTCTAAAAAGGGGTCAGGATGAAAAAGGTTTTAATCTTACTGATTTTTGCATTATTTAGCATTAAAGCCTACGCAAGGAATCTACCGCCACCGCATGTTGATGCTTTGCGCATACATCTAAAGGATATCCCCTACTCAATAAACTACCCAGCTAAAGCAAAAGCCTCAAAGGATGTTGTTATAACTGCAAAAATCTCAGGGGAGCTACTAAAGCGCTACTTTAAAGAAGGTAGTTTCGTAAAAAAGGGTCAGCTGCTGTTTTTAATCGATCCATCGATCTATCAGGCTGAAGTCAATAGCATAAAAGCACAAATCCAGGCTCAAGAAGCAATCGTTGCTAAAACCGAAAAAGACTTTAAACGCTCACAAAAGGCTTTCTTAGAAAAACTCATATCTCCCGAAGCATTCGATAAGGCTTTATCAAGCTATAAATCCGCATTAGCAACACTAAAGATGCTAAAGGCAAAGCTCAAACTGGCCCAGATAAAGCTAAGCTACACCCGCATAAAAGCGCCTATAAGCGGAATAACATCACTTGTTTATAAAAACTGCGGCAACTACATCACAGGAGGCATGCCGCTTTTAAAAATCATAAAAATAGACCCCATTTATGTGTATTTTTCAATTAGCGACAAAGATTATTTCAAAATGGCAAAGCAGCTAAAAAGTGGAAAAATAAAGGTCTTTATCAAAAAAATCAACCAGACAGGCATAATTGACTATATATCAAAATCGATCGATCCTTCAACCTCGACTGTAAAACTCAGAGCAGTATTCAAAAACCACAAAAACAATCTACTTGACAATGAGTTTGTAAATATCTCCCTAACCGGCTTAAAATATCACAACGCCGCAGTCATACCCCAGACAAGCCTTATCCAGAACGGCCCAATCTCTATGGTTTTTGTGGTAAAAAACAATCATCCGATTCCACAAGTGGTAAAAATTATAGGGCAAAAGGGACTGAATTTTATTATTAAAGGCTTGCATGAAGGCGACCTTGTAATAATAGACAACTTAATTAAACTAAGAGGCGCAAAAAAAGTTATCATCGATAGGATTGTTGATAACAAATGATTTCAAAATTCTTTATCAACAGACCTCGCTTTGCCATTGTTATAGCCCTTATAATTATACTCGCCGGTGTTTTGGCAATAAAAAATCTGCCCGTTAAAGAATATCCAACACTATCGCCACCCCGTGTTACGATAGCTGCATACTATCCAGGCGCAGACCCCCAAACCATCCTAAACAGTGTGGCAACGATTATCGAAGATGCCATAAACGGCACACCAAATCTCTTATACATAGAATCAACCGCTTCTGAGGGTTCTTTAAACATAAGCGTTTATTTTAAAGTTGGAACAGACCCGGAGCTTGCAAAGATAGATGTTAACAACAGACTGCAAACAGTAATTTCCAAACTCCCAGAGCCAGTAAGAAGACTGGGCATCGTCGTAAGAAAGCGCAATCCTGATATACTAAAGGTTTATGCTTTCTACAGCAATACGATGGATACCACAACATTGAGCAACTACATATCGATAAATGTTCTTGATACGCTTAAACGGGTAGATGGCGTAGGCGATGCGATTATCTGGGGTGCAAGAAACTATGCAATAAGGGTATGGCTAAATCCTCAAAAGCTTTATTACTTCCACCTCACTCCTGAG
The DNA here is from genome assembly GCF_000744435.1 of Hippea jasoniae. Classification (NCBI taxonomy): domain Bacteria; kingdom Pseudomonadati; phylum Campylobacterota; class Desulfurellia; order Desulfurellales; family Hippeaceae; genus Hippea; species Hippea jasoniae. Next base: position 11,692 of record NZ_JQLX01000010.1, on the reverse strand, counting down.
GATGTTATCGCTGCAATAAAAAGGCAAAACAACAACTTTACAGCTGGTAGCATCGCAGCTCCACCAGATATTGAAAGATACTCAGCCTACACATACATCGTCAAAGGCGAAGGCAGGCTTAAAAGCGCAAAAGCCTTTCAAAATATAATTATTAGAAGTCTGCCCGATGGTGCTACGCTAAAGCTAAAAGATGTGGCAAAGGTAGAACTTGCAAGCGAAAGCTATGCGGTTAAAACATTTTTCAACACAAAACCCGCCGTGACAGTAGGAATATTCTCCGCCCCTCTTTCAAATGCATTGGCTGTCTCTCAAGCTGTAGATAAAAAACTCAAAGAACTTTCAAAAAATTTTCCCTCCGGTATCCGATACTCAACACCGTATGACCCAACAAAGTTTATTAAAGCCTCTATAGATGAGGTGATAGATACCCTGATTATCGCCCTGATTTTAGTAGTTGTGGTTGTTTATATCTTTTTAGGAAACATAAGGGCAACATTGATTCCTGTTTTGGCGATTCCCGTATCGATTATAGGAACATTTGCAGGTTTATACATCTTTGGCTTTTCTATCAATCTTTTGACGCTGTTTGGATTGATTTTAGCAATCGGTCTTGTTGTTGATGATGCCATCGTGGTTATTGAAAATGTTGAAAGGATCATGAGTGAGGAAAATCTGCCACCCAAAGAGGCAACAATTAAAGCGATGGATGAGATAACATCACCGATTATTGCCATTGTGCTTGTTTTATCAGCCGTTTTTGTGCCAGCAGCGTTTCTTGGCGGCTTCACAGGCAAAATGTTTGAGCAATTTGCAATCACGCTTTCTATCTCGATGTTTCTATCAGGCGTTGTTGCATTAACCTTAACACCCGCTCTATGCGCTGTTTTCTTAAAGAAGGATATGAAAGTGGTAAAACCGATTGAGCTGTTTCAAAGGTTTTTTGACTGGTTAACAGCTAAATTTGTCTCAACCATCACAAAGGTAATCAAATATGCTTTTTTTGCACTGATTATCTACGGAATTGTCATAATTGCGATTGTTCATCTTTATAAAAAACTACCTAAAGCCCTTGTGCCACCTGAGGATAAGGGAATCGTGTTTGTTATGACATATTTGATGCCAGGTGAGGCTGTCAGTCAAACAATAAAGGCTGTTCATCAGATCGAAAAGTCACTACTAAGAAACCCCTTAATAAAAAGCGAACTTTCTGTAGCTGGCATCGACCTTGCCTCCTTTTCGGTTCAGTCAAACTCCGCCATTACATTTGTAAACCTAAAGGATTGGTCAAAAAGAAAAGGTTTCAAAAAAAGCTCGATGTTTATCGCCAAAAGCATCATGTTTGAGGAATTTAGAAACAAAAAAGCGGCCGTTTATGCGTTTAACCCTCCACCAATTATGGGCATGAGTATCACCGGTGGTTTTAGCTTCTACATCCAGAACAGAAAAGGTGACCCGATCAATCTATTTCTCAAAAATATAAACAACTTTATAGCTCAGGCAAACAGGGATAAAAAGCTTATGAGCGTAAGAACAACGCTGATTGGCAACATCCCGCAGTTTGATATAAAGGTCAACAGACAGAAAGCCAAAATGCTTGGCGTAAATATAAACGATATCTATTCAACCATCACAGCTTACTTTTCTCGCTACTATGTTAACGACTTCAATCTATACGGCAAGGTGTTTCATGTCGATGTAGAGGCAGCAGGCAACTTTAGAAAATCGATTTATGATTACAGATACATATTCGTAAAATCAAGAAACGGTGCAATGGTGCCGATCGATACGCTCATAACCGTCAAACGCACAACAGCTCCATCGCTGCTTGAGCGTTTCAATCTGTTTGATGCTGCAAAAATCATCGGTATGCCAGCAGCAGGTTTTACCACAGGCGATGCAATGAAAGAAATAATAAAACTTGCAAAACAATATCTGCCTGAGGGATATACGATTGCATGGTCTGGTGCAAGCCTGCAGCAGCTAAAAGCACAAAAAAAGGGTCTAAAGGCCTATATATTCTCCATCATTTTTGTTTTTCTGATTCTAACAGCTCTTTATGAGAGCTTTTCTGCCCCTGTTTCGATTCTCTTAAGTATTCCTTTTGCAATCTTAGGCGCAGTTGGTGGTTTGTATCTGTTGCATCTTGAAAACGACATCTACATGCAAGTTGGCATTATAACTTTAATTGGTCTGTCTGCCAAAAACGCTATTCTGCTTGTGGAGTTTGGTTTCTACAAACTAAAAGAGGGATTAACACTCCTTGATGCTACAAAAGAAGCTGCCAAAATCCGATTCAGACCTATTGTTATGACTTCTGTTGCATTTATTGCAGGCTCTTTATCTTTGATTTTAAGCAGTGGTGCAGGTGCTATGTCTCGCCACATAATAGGCATTGTTGTGGTAAGCGGCATGGTTGCTGCAACCTTAATTGGTGTATTGTTTATACCGCTATTTTTCTATCTCATTCAAAAATTAAAAGGGTCTGTTGGATGAAAAAGATCGTTTTTGTTATAATTTTTGCCATACTTCTTACATCCTGCTCAACACAAAAGCCAATAAAACTACCAAAAATAGCTCTACCGGCTACCAAAGACAACAACACTTTAGTTGATACAAGCTGGTGGAGGCTGTTTGGCGATAGGCAGCTGTCAAAACTCATCAATTCAGCACTCAAAAACAACGACAATCTGCTTATAGCAAAACAGCGACTAAAAGAGGCTCAAATGCTTTATTCAATTTCGCAATCCAATCTTTATCCATCAATAGATCTCTCGGCATCATTTAGCCGCAATAAATACCCCAAATATACAAGAAAACCCATCTCAAACTCATACTCAACATCTGCTGTTTTTACCTACAATCCCGATTTCTTTGGAAAATTAACATCTCTAAAACAAGCCTCTTTTGAGCGATTCCTTGCCCAAAAAGAGCAGCTAAGATCCGTGAAGCTAAACATCACCCAGAGTATTTCAAACTCCTATATCGATCTATGCTTAACAGAAAAGCTTTTAAATATTAACAGAAAAATCTCAAAAGCCGCAGAAGATCTCAACACAATAAATAAAAAACTACTAAAAGCTGGTCTGATTGCACAAACAGAGCTCAACAACTCAGCTATTTTCCTTCTAAATACAAAACAATCACTCCAGAGTCTATTGTTAACCAAAAAAATAGAGCTTTCAGGTCTGGCTGTGCTGCTTGGAAAAAACCCGAAGGAAATGTTTGACTTTAATATAAACTGCTCTAAACTACCAGAACCGATACAGCCGCCAGCTTTTTTGCCTTCTGAGGTTATCAAAAAAAGACCCGATATCATGGCAGCTGAAAAAAACCTTTTAGCCTCGGGTTTTGACTTTAAAGCAAAAGAAAGGGAACTATTTCCCTCGATAACTTTAACAACCGAGACTGGCTTTAATTCAGCAAAACTAAATAAACTCATAAGACCTGATTCTGAATTTTTTAGTATAGCCTTGCAGCTTATAGAACATCTGTTTAGCTTTGGAAAGGTATCAAAACAGATAAAACTTGCAAAACTAAAGCAGAAAGAGGCTGCCTTAATCTACATAAAAACAATCAAAGAGGCATTCAAAGAGATTCACGACTGTCTGCAAAATCTAAAAACAACAAAACAAAACCTCAAAAACCAGCAAGCAATTCTAAAAAACCAACAAGCTATTCTAAATACAATTATAAAAAAATACACAATAGGTCTTGCAAACAAAAGCGAGCTACTCAAAGGGCAAATATCATATCTAAAACAGCTTCAAAATACAGAAACACTTAAAGCACAATATATCAAAGCTTTAGTTAATCTATATGTGGCTTTGGGTGGTGGATGGAAACAGTAGAGATCACCTCAAAGGGGTTTGAAAAACTAAGAAGGGGCGAGGTCTGGATCTACAACAAGGAGATCGAATCTATTCCATCTGTTAAAGTCGGTAGCATAGCAACCCTCACATTTAAATCTAAGCCTTATGCTTTAGCGTTTATCAATCCCTTAAGCAAAATCACAGCAAGGGTTTTAACTTTCAACATAAACGAAACAATAGACAAAAAGTTTTTTGAAAAACGGATCAAAAACGCCATAGACAGACGCAAAACCATCAAAAACACAGACGCCTTTAGACTAATCCATGCAGAGGCAGACAACCTGCCGGGTTTAATTGTTGATAAATACGCAGACCATTTAGTGGTGAGTTTTGATTCTGCTGGTATTAACAATTTTAGAGAGATAATAATTCAAATACTCAAAAATATGTTAAAACCATCTGTAGTTTATGAAAGGGCTAACCCCTCAGCAACAAAAGAGGGCCTAACTAACGCAAGCAGAACCATCTATGGCACATTAAAAGAAAATCTTACTATAACCGAAGAAAACAAAAGCTTTTTTATAACAATTAAAGAGGGTCAAAAAACCGGTTTTTACCTTGACCAGAGGAAAAATCGCTCAATTATTGCCACATTAAAACCAAAAAAGCTCCTTGATTTGTTTGCCTACAGCGGCGGATTTGGCATAAGGGCAAATGCAGATTTTACAAAGTTTGTTGAGATTTCAGATAGAAACTGTCAATTGATAGAAAAAAACTGCAAACTCAATAAACTAAAAAACTATCAAATCATAAACGACAATGTTTTTGACTTTTTAGAAAAAGAAACTGCACGGTACGATACAATTGTGATTGACCCTCCTCCGTTTGCAAAAAACAAAAAAGCAGTCAATAATGCTATAAAAGCCACAACATTCTTGATCGATAGAGCATTAAAGCTTTTGGAAAACAACGGCTTTTTAGCAATCTTTAGCTGCTCTAAAGCCGTGGGTTATAACGAACTTCTTTTAGCAGCTCTAAAAGCCTCAACAAAAAACAGCTGTAGACTGGAAACGATTGCCTATCTAAAGCAGGATATAGACCATCCATCAATCATCAACATACCAAGCTCTCACTATTTAAGCGGTTTTCTGTTTAGAAAAATACAATTATGAACGGATACTTTATTACAATTAGCGGTATTGTTCAATCTGTTGGTTTTAGACCAACAATCCACAGGCTGTTTAAAAACTACACTGGCTGGGTAAGAAATGATGCAGGTGGCGTTGAGATATATTTAGAGACCCCTCTAAGCAAAGATGAGGTAGAAAGTTTAATAACAAACAATGCACCGCCAAACTCAAAAATAGAAAAGATATCAACAAAACAAGCAACCATAAAAAAACCAGTATTTGATCATTTTTTTATCAGGCACAGTAAAACTCAAAACAATTCAACTCCAGCTATACCGCCTGACTTAGGTATCTGTGATGAGTGTTTAAAAGAGCTCTTTGATAAAAACAACAGGCGATACCTTCATCCATTTATCAACTGCACAAACTGCGGACCGCGTTTTTCGATTATTCAATCATCCCCCTATGACAGAGACAAAACAACGATGAAACAGTTCAAAATGTGTGATAGATGCAAAGAGGAGTTTACAGATCCTAAAAACAGGCGATTCCATGCTCAACCGATCTGCTGCAAAGACTGTGGTCCCTCATACTTTCTTGTTAAAAACAAAAAACCCATTGCAAAAGATTTAGATGCCATAAAGATTTTTGCCCAGACAATTAAAAGCGGCGGTGTAGGTTTGCTAAAAGGCATCGGCGGTTATCATTTAATTTGCAACCCATTTAACAAAGAGGCTACTAAAAGAATTATCAACATAAAAAGGCGAGAAAATAAGCCGTTTGCCGTAATTGCAGAGAATATAGAAACAGTTAAAGAACTCTGCTTTGTCAACAAAAAAGAAGAGCAGCTACTTAAAGACCCATCAAAGCCCATACTGCTTTTGAAAGCTAAAAATCATCAAACCTTAAGCAACATCCGTTTTGGCTCACCATTTATAGGGGTTATGTTAGCCTATGCCCCCATTCATCATCTACTATTTCACTTCAGCGGCTTAAAACTTCTTGTTGCAACAAGTGCAAACATTACAGAAAAACCGCTACTTTACAAAGATAACGAAGCAATTCGCTTTGAAGGCGTTGATGAAGTCTTAACAAACAACAGACGGATTGTTAGACCACTTGAAGACTCAATTGCTGCTGTAGTAAACTCAAATAGAATAACATACAGATTTGCAAGGGGGTTTGCACCTGGTGTTTTTTTAAGAAAAACAAGACCCGCGCTGCTCTGTCTTGGTGCCGATATGAAAAACAACATTGCAATAACAATTAAAGATAAAATCATCGTCTCACAATACAGTGGCAATCTTTCAGAGTTTGATAACTATTTAAGATTTGAGGAAAAAATCAACGATTTTTTGAATTTCTACCATATAAAACCATCTCTAATTGTATGCGATAAGCATCCGGAATATTTTTCAACCTCTTATGCAAAGGAGCATTTCAACAACATCTATCAAACCCAACACCACAAAGCACATTTTGGCAGTGTGATTTTGGAGCATCACCTTAAAGAGGCGATCGGAGTGGTGCTTGATGGCACAGGCTTTGGCGATGATGGCAATATCTGGGGTGGTGAGTTTTTTGTTTTGCAGCAAAACACTATAAATCGGATTGGACACTTTAAGTATATGCCTTTTGACTTTGGCGATATGGCGATAAAACAGCCCTTCAGACTTGCCCTTTTGTGGTTAAAAAACTTAAATATCACAAACCATAGATTATTTGAACAACACAGAAACATTGCAGGGTTTCTCAATATCTCTAAAAACACATTAAAAACAAGCAGCGTTGGTAGATTGTTTGATGTTGTGAGTGCTCTTTTAGATGTTGCAAACTACAACCACTATGAAGGATATGCTGCAATAAAGCTTATGGAAAAAGCGTTTTATTCAAACTCAAAAGAGATTCTGCCCTACAGAATAAAAAATTTTGATATAGACTTTTCAGATACGATAAAAGTCATAGCAAATAGAACCGACCAACAAGATTGCTCGAAAGCCTTTCACAACACACTTATAGAGGCCATCACAAAAAACATTCAAAGAATCTCTGCATCTGTTGGTATAAAAACTGTTGCTTTAAGCGGTGGCGTATTTCAAAATACGATTCTGCTTGAGGGTCTTATAAAAAGACTTTCAAAAAACAACTTTAAGGTGTATTTTAACTCTGAATTGCCTATAAACGACGGTGGGGTTTGTTTTGGTCAGGTGTGGATGGCAAATAATTTTGCGGAGGATTAAACAATGTGTCTTGGCATAGCGATGAAGGTTGTGGAAATCTACGACGGTGGACTAAACGGCGTGGTTGAGACTGGCGGTGTTAAAAAGCACTGTTTCTTTCACCTTATAGACGATTTGAAGGTGGGGGATTATGTGATTGTTCATGCAGGATGCGCCATAGAAAAGATAGACGAAAAAGACGCAATGGAAAATATGAAGCTCATCGAACAATGCCTGCTTGGTGATGAGGTAGAAAGCGATGAACCTTGAGCTTTTCAGTGACCCTCAGATTGTAAAAAAACTTGCAAAAGCCATACAAACAGAGGCAGCAAAACTCAAAAAAGAGATAAAGATCATGCATATCTGTGGCACACACGAAAACTCCATCATCCGATTTGGCTTACGAGACCTTTTGCCAGCAAACATTCGCGTTATCGCAGGCCCTGGATGTCCAGTATGCGTGACAAGCTCAAGGGATATAGATGCAGTTATAAATTTAGCCTTAAAAGAAAATGTATGCATAACCACTTTTGGCGATATGCTTAAAGTGCCAGGCAGTAAACTCTCACTCCATGGTGCAAAATCACACGGCGCAGATATTAAAATGGTTTATAGTATTTACGATGCAATAGAGCTATCAAAGAATTCAAACAAACCGGTTGTATTCTTTGCCTGCGGTTTTGAAACAACAGCAGCAGGCACAGCAGCTGCTATCTTAGATCTAAAACTTCCATCAAACTTTTTCATCTACAGCGTTCACAAATACACACCAGATGGTGTCTATGCATTGCTAAAAAGCGGAAAAATCGACATGGATGGCTTAATTCTGCCAGGTCATGCATCGGCAATCTCTGGTTTAAGAACATACGAACGATTTGCTTTTGAATTCCATATTCCATCTGTCGCAGCCGGTTTTGAAGCAGCCGATATTCTGCTTGCCATTCTGCTGATTGTAAAGCAAATAAACTCAAACCAGGCAAAGGTTGAAAACACCTACAACCGGGTAATCAATTATGAAGGAAACACAAAAGCTCAACAGATTATGGATAGGGTGTTTAGCTTGGGTGAAGCCATCTGGAGAGGCCTTGGGACAATTGAGCATACCGGTTATATTTTAAAGGATGAATTTGCGTATGTCGATGCAACAAAGCATTTTAATTTTGAATATCCCAACCACTACATCGAACATAAAAAAGGATGCAGATGCAGGGATGTAATTTTAGGCAAAGCCCAGCCTACAGACTGCCCACTTTATGCAAAACACTGCACACCTTACAACCCTGTAGGACCCTGCATGGTTTCAGATGAAGGCACATGCAAAAACTTCTACGATGGAGGTATCGGTGAGTGATGTAATAACCATAGATCACGGCTCTGGAGGAAAATTAACCTTAGAGCTAATCGAAAATATCTTTAAAGCTGAAAACGGCCTTGATGCAGCTATTCTTGATGATTTAGCATTCACAACCGATTCACATTCCATAAAACCGCTGTTTTTCGATGGAGGCGATATAGGAAAATTAGCCGTAAGTGGCACAGTAAACGATCTATTATGCGTTGGAGCAAAGCCGCTTTATATCTCATCCGCCTTTATAATCGAGGCTGGCTTTGAAATAGAAAAGCTTCAAAAAATCGTTAATTCCATGCAAGAGGAAGCAAGAAAGGCCAATGTTAAAATCGTTTGCGGTGATACAAAGGTTGTAGAAAAAGGCAAATGCGACGGTGTCTACATAAATACCTCAGGTATTGGAAAAATCATCAAAAAAATAGATGGCTCAAATGTAGAAGATGGCGATGCTGTTATTATAACAGGCAGTATAGGAGATCATGGCTTCTCTATCATGAATAAAAGGGAAAACTTAAACATAGATGTAAACCTAAAAAGCGATGTAACCCAGCTAAGCGATGTGATTCTGCCTCTTTTAAACTCAGATATAGACATTAAGTTTATGCGCGATCCCACAAGGGGCGGTCTTGCCATGTGCCTAAACGAGTTATGCTACAAAAGACACTTTGGATTTGAAATATACGAGGATAAAATCCCCATAAAGGAAGAGGTTAGAGTTATAAGTGAGATATTGGGCATAGAACCCTACTTTGCCGCAAATGAAGGAAAAATGGTCATAGTGGTCAAAAAAGAGGATGCACCTAAAACAGTTGAAATGTTAAAGAAAAATCCAAAATCAAAAGATGCAGCAATTATTGGAGAGGTAAAAAATAGCCTGCAGGGCAAGGTTGTTTTAATTACACCGTTTGGCTCAAAAAGAATCTTAAAAATGCCTGTATCGGATAAGATGCCAAGGATCTGTTAGGAGGAAACCATGAAAAGCTACAGGAAAGAACTCTGGTTTAACACAAAGAATCGCATTGAGTTTATAAACATTACAGATGAGGTTCAAAAAGCAGTTAAAGAAAGCGGCATAAAAGAGGGATTGTGTCTTGTTAATGCCATGCATATAACAGCATCGGTGTTTATCAACGACGATGAAAAAGGATTACATGAGGATTACAAACAATGGCTTGAATGGCTTGCACCACACGATCCTTCACGATACAAACATAACCTAACAGGTGAAACAAACGGCGATGCACACCTAAAAAGGCAGGTTATGGGCAGAGAGGTTGTTGTGGCTATTACCAATGGAGAGCTGGATTTTGGACCGTGGGAGCAGATATTTTACGGAGAATTTGACGGCCAAAGACCCAAACGCGTGTTGATTAAAATTATCGGTGAATAAATAATAATTTTGTGTATAGTTTAACAAATTTGTAAAAAATATACTAAAACTTGGCCAACTCATCATTGATATATTTTTATTTTTATTTATAAAAACAACAACGGCATATATTTTGCTTCAACCCCTTTTCAGAAAACAAAACGGAGGGGGTTTATGAGAAAAACCGCACTGTTTACCTTGTTATTCAGTATCCTTCCTGCTGCATGTTTTGCATCAGGAGGCACAATAGACTCAGGCGATACAGCATGGCTGCTTATTTCAGCTGCACTTGTAATGATGATGACACCCGCAGGCCTTGCACTGTTTTACGGCGGAATGACCCGCAGCAAAAACATTCTAAACTCCATGGCTATGTCGTTTGTTACATACGGGATCGTAAGTGTTTTGTGGGTATTGTTTCAGTTTAGCCTTACATTTGGTGGCGATATTCATGGAATAATCGGCAATCTCAGATATCTATTTTTATCGGGCTCAATAAAAGAGGTATTTGAAGGCACGCATGTCTCGGTAATGGCTTTTGCGGCTTTCCAGCTCACCTTTGCAGCAATCACCACAGCCCTTATAAGCGGTTCAATAGTAGAGAGGGTAAAATTTTCAAGTTGGGTGGTATTCAGCATAATCTGGTCAACGATCGTTTATGCTCCACTTGCTCATTGGGTGTGGGGCGGCGGATGGCTCACAAAGATGGGTATAGCCGATTTTGCAGGAGGCCTTGTTGTTGAAACCTGCTCAGGTATTGCAGGTTTAGTTTTTGCATTAATGATCAGACCAAGAAGGGGATTTAACAAAACCGCAATGCCGCCTTCATCCATTGCTTTATCCGCATTTGGCGGTGCAATGCTGTGGTTTGGCTGGTTTGGATTTAATGCAGGAAGCGCTATATCAAGCGGTGCACTGGCTTCAAACGCCTTTATCGTCACAAACACAGCAGGAGCTATGGGTGCTTTAAGCTGGATGGCTTTGGATTGGCTTATACACAAGCATCCAACCGTATTGGGCTTTGTTTCTGGTGCGGTTGCCGGTCTTGTTGCCATAACACCTGCAGCAGGTTTTGTAAATAACGCTGGCGCCATTGTTATAGGCCTTGTCGCAGGCATTATCAGCTGGTTTGCAACAGGTTATCTCAAATACCTGTTTAAATATGATGACTCATTAGATGTATTTGGTGTCCATGGTCTAAACGGCATCTGGGGAATGATAGCCATAGGTCTTTTTGCAGACCCAAAAATCAACTTTGCAAAGGGCATCTTTTACGGCTCTTTCCACCAGCTAACAATTCAACTCATCGGCGTTGGGGCAACCATCTCATTTGTTGCAATAGGCACATTTATCAGCGTAAAAATCACATCGCTTCTAACAAACGGCATCAGAGTTGATGATGAGACCGAGGAAAAAGGACTCGACATTGCCGTCCACACAGAAAAGGGCTTTGAATTATAGCACGGGGCTTCTGCCCCTTTTCTAAACTTAACTATCTTCAGGCATATTTTATTCACTTCAAACTTTAAGAATTTCATCGTTTGGGCTATTATTTGGAAAATTTTTTCTGTAGCCCAGCACTTACTTTTTTTGATTGAGTTTATAGATGAAATTGAGTATAATTATCGCAGAATTAGGCCTCAGTAGATAGATTAAGATTTTCAAGTTAAGTAAGTGCTGGGGTCAAAAAGTGATCTTTTACAATAAAATATGGCTGTTTTCTCGTACAGCGGGTCCAGCACTTACTTCTATTAACAGACTTTATTTTCCCTAAAATCTATTATTTTGAAAATGATACTTTTCTACAAAAAAAGAGT